>NZ_JBHTTQ010000026.1:46324-52753 GCF_042794475.1 Streptomyces sp. NPDC056527 | reverse complement strand
CGTCAGATGTGTAAACGAGCCCGGCATGATGCAGTTAAGTTTTACAATTAACCTTACCACAACACAAACACCACCCGCAACATCCGAATCGTATGAACCGCTTCTTCGTGTTCAGGGGGCCGGGTGTCAACCCCGGCCGCTGCCCAGTGCCTTACGGCCGGGGCCGGGCGGCAGGGCCGGCCGCTCCTGGGGGCCCTGCTCTATCCGGAGGGCAAGCGCGGGACAGCGGCGTACGGCCCGCTGCGCCCGTCCCCGCAGATGCATGGGCACGGATGCGTCGGCGAGCGCCGGGTAGCCGTCCGGGCCCAGTCTGATCAGCTCCGGGACGATGTCCGCGCAGAGCCCGTGGCCCTGGCACAGCGTCCAGTCCACGGCCAGCTTCTCGCCGCTCGGGATCGACTCCTCCGCGTCCTGGTAGCCGGCGGCGGGGAGGGGCAGCACGCCGATGGTCGGGCGTCCGCAGCCGCCGTCGAGGACATGGGCGGCCAGATCGTCCGTGAAGGCCGAGAGGGTCGAGGCGAAGAAGCGGGCCGAACCGTCGGGGTGCTTGCAGGCGCCGCGGCCCTTCACCGCCTGGGTGACCTCCCGTAGCGCCTCCAGCGCGGCGGGACCGCCTCCGTTGAGCACGTCCGAGAGGCCACCGGCCGCCGCGGGCAGCCCGAGCCGGCAGGGCCCGCACTGGCCCGCGGTCTCGGCCGCGAGCCAGTTCGCGACCCGGAGGGATTCGCCGATCGGGCAGGTCTCCGGGCCGATCGGCAGGATCGCACCGGCGCCCAGCGACCCGCCGACGGCCGACAGGGACGCTCGCGAGACGACCGCGTTGTCGACCGCCATCGAATCGATCCAGTTGCCGTGGTACCCGCCCGTGAGGACGCCCTGGGGCAGCTGCGGCGCCCCGGCCAGCTGGAGCACGTACCGCAGCGGGACGCCCGTCGGCACCTCGACCACCATGGGGCGCGCGACCGCCCCGGAGATCGTCAGCATCACCGTGCCGGGTTCCGCCTCCAGGCCGGTGTGGCCGTAGCGGCGCGGACCGATCCGGGCGCCCACCGCCAGCTGGGCGAAGGTCTCGGCGTTGGAGAGCAGGGTGGGCGCCCCGCCCACCCCGGACTCCGCCGCGCGCTCACGGCGGCCGGGGGGCAGCGCGGGGCCGCCGCCGATCGCGCGGATCACCGCCGACGCCTCTCCGGAGACCATGCGTTCGGGAGTTCTGACGACACGCGCGCGTAGAGGCTGCCCGCGGCGGTCGGAGAGGCCCCGCTCGGCGAGCGCCGAGCGGATGGAGATCTCCGTGGAGTTACGGGTCACGGCCACGATCAGCGTCCGGGCGCCGAGCGCCTCGGCCGCCAGAAGCGCGCCGTCCAGGATCAGGTGCGGGGCCCGGTTGAGCAGCACCGTGTCCTTGCGGCAGGCGGGCTCGCCCTCACTGCCGTTGACCACCACCACGGGACGTATCCCACGGCGGATCGCCGCCTTGCCGACCGCCCTCAGCTTGCGGCCGAAGGGGAAACCGGCGCCACCGCGCCCGTGGAGGGATATCTCGTCCGCGAGCTGGGCGAGCCGTTCGCCGCTCATCGGATCCAGCGGCCCGTGCACCTTCAGATGCATCTCCAGACCGAGCCGCTCGACCAGGTCGAAGCCCTGGGTGAGCTGAGGCAGACCGACCACGCGGACCTCGGGGACGTCGGGGAGCGGGGCGTTCACGGGCGGTCTCCTGCGGGTGCGGTCCAGGGTTCACCCGCGGGAGGCGGGCTGGAGTAGGTCGGCATCGGGGGCGAGGGCGTGGGCCAGTAGCCGGCACGGAGGGTGGGGTCGGGGACGACGGGGAGCTCCTCGGTCATGGGTATGCGCTCGGCGAGCGGGGCGTCGCCGGAGGTGTACGGAGCGGAGTCGGGCGCCGGGGCGGTGGCACGGGACACCGCGCGGTAGGCGGCCGAGAAACCGGCGGAGGTGCCGGGGCCGGCGGTCGGGGCCTGACTCGGGATCGGGGGAGCCGTTTCGTAGAGCGGTGGAGGCGGCGCGTAGAGCGGTGAGGTGGACTCGTAGAGCGGGGGAGGGGTCTCGAACAGCGGGGGAGGGGACTCGAACAGCCGGCTGCTCGGTACGGGGGGTGCGAGCGGCTCGGGCGGGGGAGACAGGGAGGGGCGGCCCGTGGGCCGGTCCAGCCACTCGGCGGACACGGTGGGCGGCTCGTAGCCGCGCTCGCCCTCGTCCTCGGCTCTGGCGGGGGTCTCGGCCGGTTCGTCCGCCCGGTCGGGTCCCTCGGCCCTGGTGCGGCCCTCCAGTGACGCCAGGAGCCCGACGAACCGGTCGGCGAGGGCCCGCTGGGTCGGAGCGGGCAGCATCCGGAGGGAGACGGCCGCGGCCACGGAGGTCAGGGCCAGGCAGTACATGACGACGACCCATGTGGCGGCGGGCCTGCCGGTGTACAGGCCGTGGACCAGCGCGAAGCACCAGGCCGGGTACGCCAGCATGTGCAGCGGCCGCCAGCGGGCGGCGAAGCGGCTGCGGCCCGCGAGCGTGCTGCGCAGGGCGCCCGTGGAGGCGGCGACGACCATGAGCAGCCCGGCGAGCGAACCGAAGCCGATCAGTGCCGACGTGCCCGTGATGCCGAGGCCGAAGGGAATCAGGGCGCCGATCACCGCGACATGACCGAGGGACACCTTGACGGTGGCGTGCAGCAGCAGAAAGCCGAGTGAGGACACCGCGGTGGCCCGGTGGATGCCCTGGGCGAGCAGCCGGTGCCGCGGGGAGAGCAGCAGCCGGTCGGTGGCGATCAGGCCCCAGGCGACCGACGCGGTGAGGGACACCAGCGACAGCACGCCGCTGGTGAAGTCGAGCGCTGCCCGGAAAGCGTCGCTGCCGCCGATGGCGAGCAGCGGAATGATCACCAGCGCTGCGACGGAGAGCCCGCCCTGAACCGGCTTGCTCATACCGGTTCGCTCGGCGGGGGCAGTGCGTTTCTTGCGATGAGGGTTCATAGGGGCGACTCCGAATGGTGCGGATAAGCAGTCCCGTTGGGCCGCATGTTAGGTCGCCCCATACCGACCGGTAGGTGGTTTGCGTGTTTAAGGGACTCTCAACGGCCAACTGACTTTGGGGTTGCCCCGGATAGGGGCGATACGCGGAGTAACCTGGGCGGCTCGGGCGACCCGGAGACGTGGCTCGCCCACGGCGGCGTCCTCGCCGATGGTCGCTCGGCCACGGGCCGGAACGTCGGTGCGGCCCGCTCGGGCCCTGCGGTACCCTGGCGCCATGCGTGCCGTACGCCTTCTGCTTAGCGAGCCGCGCTGATCAGTCCCGACGGATGAAAGATCCGGTCGGAATCGGCGCGGCGTCCCCTCCTGTGCGAGGGGATTTTTCATTTCGTGGCAGTGCAGTTCGCGGGCAGTGGGCAGAGACGATCGATGGAGCTTCAAGGATCATGAGCGAGATGAATTCGGCTGCCGAGACGGCGGCCCCGCATCGTTATACGGCGGCCATGGCCGCCGACATCGAGGCACGCTGGCAGGATTTCTGGGACGCCGAGGGCACCTACGAGGCGCCCAACCCGACCGGTGACCTGGCGGGCGATCCGGCGGTCGCCGCCCGCCCCAAGAAGTTCATCATGGACATGTTCCCGTACCCCTCGGGCGCGGGCCTGCACGTCGGTCACCCGCTGGGCTACATCGCCACGGACGTCTTCGCCCGTCACCAGCGCATGACCGGCCACAACGTGCTGCACACCCTGGGCTTCGACGCCTTCGGCCTGCCGGCCGAGCAGTACGCCGTGCAGACGGGCACGCACCCGCGCGTGTCCACCGAGGCCAACATGGAGAACATGAAGGTCCAGCTGCGCCGCCTGGGCCTGGGCCACGACAAGCGCCGGTCGTTCGCCACGATCGACCCGGACTACTACAAGTGGACGCAGTGGATCTTCCTGCAGATCTACAACTCCTGGTACGACGACGAGGCCGGGAAGGCCCGTCCGATCGCCGAACTGGTCGAGCAGTTCGAGAACGGCACCCGTGACGTTCCGGGCTCCACGCGCGCGTGGAGCGAGCTGAGCGCCGTCGAGCGTGCCGACGTCCTGGGCGAGTACCGGCTGGCCTACGCCTCCGACGCGCCGGTCAACTGGTGCCCGGGTCTGGGCACGGTGCTGGCGAACGAGGAGGTCACCGCCGACGGCCGTTCCGAGCGCGGCAACTTCCCCGTCTTCAAGTCCAAGCTGCGCCAGTGGAACATGCGCATCACCGCCTACGCGGACCGCCTGCTGGACGACCTGGACGCGCTGGACTGGCCCGAGGCCATCAAGCTGCAGCAGCGGAACTGGATCGGCCGCTCCGAGGGCGCCCGCGTCGACTTCCAGGTCGGCGAGACCGGCGCGATCACCGTCTTCACCACCCGCCAGGACACCCTGTTCGGCGCCACCTACATGGTGCTGGCCCCGGAGCACGACCTGGTCGAGAAGATCGTCCCGGACGCGTGGCCCGCCGGCACCCACGACGTGTGGACGGGCGGCCACGCCACCCCGGCCGACGCAGTCGCCGCGTACCGCAAGCAGGCCGCCTCCAAGTCCGACGTCGAGCGGCAGGCCGAGGCCAAGGACAAGACCGGCGTCTTCACCGGCGCGTACGCGACCAACCCGGTCAGCGGCGAGCAGGTCCCGGTCTTCATCGCCGACTACGTCCTGATGGGCTACGGCACCGGCGCGATCATGGCCGTCCCCGCGCACGACACCCGCGACTTCGCCTTCGCGCGCGCCTTCGAGCTGCCGATGCGCTGTGTCGTCGAGCCGAGCGACGACCGCGGCACCGACCCGTCCACGTGGGACGACGCCTTCGCCTCGTACGAGGCGAGGCTGGTCAACTCCGCGAACGACGAGATCTCCCTGGACGGCCTGGGCGTCGTCGAGGCCAAGGCGAGGATCACCGCCTGGCTGGCCGACCGCGGCATCGGCGAGGGCACCGTCAACTTCCGGCTGCGCGACTGGCTGTTCAGCCGTCAGCGCTACTGGGGCGAGCCCTTCCCGATCGTCTACGACGAGGACGGCGTCGCGCACGCGCTGCCCGAGTCGATGCTGCCGCTGGAACTGCCCGAGGTCGACGACTACTCGCCGCGCACCTTCGACCCGGACGACGCCGACACGCAGCCCGAGACGCCGCTGTCCCGCAACGAGGACTGGGTCGACGTCACCCTGGACCTGGGCGACGGGCCGAAGAAGTACCGCCGCGAGACCAACACCATGCCCAACTGGGCCGGTTCCTGCTGGTACGAGCTGCGCTACCTGGACCCGAACAACTCCGAGAAGCTGGTCGACCCGGCGATCGAGCAGTACTGGATGGGCCCGCGCGAGGGCATGCCGACCGGCGGCGTCGACCTGTACGTCGGCGGCGCCGAGCACGCCGTACTGCACCTGCTGTACGCGCGGTTCTGGTCCAAGGTGCTGTTCGACCTGGGCCACGTCTCCTCGGCCGAGCCCTTCCACAAGCTGTACAACCAGGGCATGATCCAGGCCTTCGTCTACCGCGACGCGCGCGGCATCGCCGTGCCGGCGGCCGAGGTCGAGGAGCGCGACGGCGGCTACTGGTACGAGGGTGAGCAGGTCAGCCGCGTCCTGGGCAAGATGGGCAAGTCCCTGAAGAACGCGGTCACCCCGGACGAGATCTGCGCCGAGTTCGGCGCCGACACCCTGCGCCTGTACGAGATGGCGATGGGCCCGCTGGACGTCTCCCGTCCGTGGGACACGCGTGCCGTGGTCGGCCAGTACCGGCTGCTGCAGCGGCTGTGGCGCAACATCGTCGACGAGTCGACGGGCGAGGTCACGGTCGTGGACACCGAGCCCGACGAGGACGCCCTGCGCGCCCTGCACAAGGCGATCGACGGCGTCTCGCAGGACATGGCGGCCATGCGCTTCAACACCGCCATCGCCAAGGTGACCGAGCTGAACAACCACCTGACCAAGGCGGGCGGCGCGGTCTCGCGCTCGGTCGCCGAGAGCCTGGTGCTGCTGGTCGCCCCGCTGGCCCCGCACATCGCGGAGGAGCTGTGGCGCAAGCTGGGCCACACCGACTCGGTCGTCCACCAGGACTTCCCGGTCGCCGACCCCGCGTACGTCGTGGACGAGACCGTGACCTGCGTCGTGCAGATCAAGGGCAAGGTCAAGGCGCGTCTGGAGGTCTCCCCGTCCATCTCGGACGCGGAGCTGGAGGCGCTGGCGCTGGGCGACGCGAACGTGGTCGCGGCGCTGGGCGGCGCGGAGATCCGCAAGGTGATCGTGCGCGCCCCGAAGCTGGTCAACATCGTCGCCTGACGGTGGCCTGACCGTCGCCCCCCGTGCCCGCGGGCAAGGGGGTATATGAGTGCTCCCACAAGAGCAGCTATTTGGTTAAGAATTAAAACCCCGAGCAGACCCAATTAAAAAAATACAAGCACCACCACAACGTCGAT
>NZ_JBHTTQ010000026.1:0-46314 GCF_042794475.1 Streptomyces sp. NPDC056527 | reverse complement strand
GGGGGGGGGGGGGGGGGGGGGCGCGGATACCCGCTGGGTGTGCGCCCCCCCCCCTCGGTTTCAAACCCGGGCCGCCGGGGGGGGCCCCCCCCCCCCCGGCGGGCCCGGGCGCCCACGGAGGTATAGGGGGCATCCCCTAAGGGCAGGTTGAGGGTTCCGATGGAACCCTCGGCCTGCCCGTTCCGTTTACCGTGGAAGAACGACAACCGAGGGAACTCGACCCACGCCGGAGGGGCGGACATGGAAGCCGCGATTGTGATCATGGCTCTGCTCTTCTTCGCCTTCGTGGCGCTGGGGGTCTACGCGACCGTGAAGGTGGTCAAGGCCGCCAAGCGCGGTGTCGACCGCACGATCAACCAGGCCCGGCGCACGGTCGAGGACACGACTCTGCGCGCCAAGAGCTACGGGCAGGGCGGGGTCGCCGGTGAGCTGGCCCAGCTGCGGCTCTCGCTGCGCACGTCGATGCGCGCGACCCAGGACGCCCTGCAGGCGGGCGTCGCCGAGGACGCCTCGCTCAGGGAGTCCCTCGACCTCTTCCGCCGGCTGAGCGCCCACGGCCAGGAGCTGGACGAGGACCTCAAGCGCCTGGAGCGGGAGCCGGACCGCTCGCGGGTCGCCGGACAGCTCACCGACCTGCGGGCGCGGACCGAGCAGATCACGCAGTCCGCGGACTCGCTCCGCTGGGCGGCCAGGGACCGCGCGCGGAAGTTCGCGGAGGACGACCTGTCCTCGCTGAGCCAGCAGATCGACGTGGAGGCGGGCGCGCTGCGGCACTGGTCGGAGCCCGCCGCGCAGGACTCCGCGCCGGGCGACTTCTCGTGGCCCGACGCCGGCGCCGCCGCCCCGGGAGCCGAGCGGGGGCAGGTGTGGCCCGCGGAGGCGGAGGCCGGTCCGCGCCCCGATGCGCAGGCCGCCGGGGCCCAGGCCCAGGGGCAGCAGGAGCCGCCGCCGGCGATCACGGCGCGCGATCCGCGCCTTGCCGCGTATCCGTGGGAGAAGTCGGCGCGGCCCGAGACCACCAACTGACACCGCCGATCCGCCCCGCGGGGCGCGCGGCCGACGTGCCGGGGTTCAGGCGGGCCGACGCGCCGGCTCAGGCCGTGTCCGCCCGGCGGTCGCGGGTGTGGCAGGGCGTTGCCGTGGCCGGTGAGGGAGGGCGCGGGGCCGGCGAGGGCGGTCCGGACGATCACCGAGCGAGGGCCGGGCTGCCATGCGGCGGCCTCGGCAGGTAACCTCCCGCTCATGTCCCGGCATGTCGCGATCGTCACCGATTCCACGGCCTACCTGCCACCCCAGGCGATGGAGCGGCACAGCATCACCGCGGTCCCGCTCACCGTCGTCATCGGCGACCAGGCCCTCGAGGAGGGGACCGAGATCTCGGCCCGCTCACTGGCCCAGGCGCTCCAGAAGCGACGGTCCGTGACCACCTCACGGCCGAGCCCCGACGTCTTCGCGGAGACCTACCGCGCGGCCGCAGAGGCGGGCGCGCGGGGCGTCGTCTCGCTGCATCTCTCCGCCGAGTTCTCCGGTACGTACGATGCCGCCGTGCTGGCGGCCAAGGGCGCCCCCATCCCGGTCCGCGTGGTCGACACCAGGATGGTGGGGATGGCGCTCGGCTTCTGCGCGCTCGCGGCGGCCGAGGCCGCGGACGCGGGCGGATCCCTCGACGAGGCGGTCGCCGCCGCGGAGAAGCGGGCGGCCGGAACCTCCGCGTTCTTCTACGTCGACACCCTGGACTATCTCCGCAGGGGCGGGCGGATCGGTGCCGCGCAGGCCCTGCTCGGCTCCGCGCTCGCGGTGAAGCCGCTGCTCCAGCTCGACGGGGGACGGATCGATCTGCGGGAGAAGGTGCGGACGGCCTCGAAGGCGATCGCCCGCCTCGAGGAGATCGCGGTGGAACGGGCGGGTTCCGGCGCGGTGGACATCGCGGTGCACCATCTCTCCGCGCCCGAGCGGGCCGCCGTCCTCGCCGACCGGCTGCGGGAACGGGTGCCGGGCATCGCCGAGCTGCAGGTCAGCGAAGTGGGCGCGGTGATCGGCGCGCACACGGGCCCCGGGCTGCTCGCCGTCGTGGTCTCGCCCCGCTGACGCGTTCGATCCCTCGTGTGAGTGACGGGTTTTTCCACAACTGAGCACTCATCCACGGAAATTGAGGCGTCTGAGCGGGTTCGGACAGATGTGCCTACCGTCCTGTCCATGGCTCTTCACACAGACACCGCAGCAGGCAACACCGCACGCACGGACGAGGCGGCACGGAGCGCGACGACGTCGGCGGCCACGTCCTCGGTGAGGAGGACGAGTGCGTCCAGCGGTCCTGGCCGCGGGCCCGGTTCGGACGGGAGGACCCGCGTCGGCGGGCGGGGATCGCCTCCTGGGCGGGCGCGGGGACGGGCGCGCGGGAGACGCGCGGTCGCGGCGAACGGTGCCGCCGTACGACGACGAGGCGAGGCGCTCTTCCCCTCCGCGGCCGCGCCCGCCGAGCCCGCACCGGCCGGGGAATGGGGCACGTCGGAGGTCGCGGCTCCGCCCGGAGCGCGGGAAGCGGAAGCCGCGCCCGGGAGGTGGGAGCGGCTCAGGCTCGCGCTGAGCGACCGGCTGCCGGTATGGGTGCGGTCGAGGTGCGGCCTCGAACCGAGGACGCTGGCCGCGCTGGCCGTGGTCCTGATCGTGGCCGCGGGGTTCGCCGGACGCTACTTCTGGGCCGGGCGGCCGGAAGCCGTCCGGGCGCCGGAGATCGTGAGCGCCGCGCCGCTGCCGGAGAGCGGGGCGTCCGCCGTGGTGTCGGCGGAGCCGCCGGCCGCGGCACCACCACCTCCGCCGGAAGTCGTGGTCGATGTGAGCGGCAAGGTGCGACGGCCCGGGGTGCTGACCCTGCCCGGCGGATCGAGGGTCGCGGACGCGCTGCGCGCGGCCGGAGGGGTCAAGCCGGGCACCGACGTCACCGGACTCAACCGGGCCCGCGTCCTCATGGACGGCGAACAGGTCGTGGTCGGCCTGCCGGCGGTGCCGAACGCCCTCGGCCCGGGCGTGGGCGGGGGCGGCGCGGGCACGGCCGGTGTCCGAGCGGGGCCGCTGAGTCTGAACTCGGCGACCGTGGAGCAGCTGGACACGCTGCCCGGGGTCGGGCCCGTACTCGCGCAGCACATTGTCGACCACCGTCTGGAGCACGGCGGATTCCGGTCGGTCGCCGAGCTGCGCGAGGTCACCGGGATCGGCGAGCGGCGGTTCGCCGAACTCGCTCCGCTGGTGCGGCCATGAGCGAGCGCCGCGCGCCGCGCGGTGCGGACGAGGAGGGCCCTGCGGATCTTCGACTCGTGCCACCCGCTTTGGCGGCCTGGGGAGCGGCCGCGCTGGCGGTGGGCGCCACCGGGTGGTGGGTGGTCGCGGGCGTGCTCGCCTGTCTGGCGGGGGCGGCGATGCTGCCGACGGTGGTCCGAGGACGGCCCGGTGGGCGGCTGAGGGTCACCGCGATCGCGGCGGCGCTGCTCTGCGCCGCGGCCGGTGCCGCGTCGGGCGGGCTGCACGCGGCGGATCTGAGGCGTGGACCCCTACCGGGCCTCGCCGGGGAGTACGCCCGGGTGGGCGCGGAAGTGACGGTCACCTCCGATCCGCGACTGACCCGGCCCCGGGTCCGGGGCGATCGGACGGCGCCGGTCTCCGTCGTCCTGAACGGAGAGGTGAACCGCGTCGAGGCGCCCGGCGGAGCGGTCCACCGCATCAGGACACCGATCCTGGTGATCGTGCCCGCCGGCGACGCGCAGCGGGCGTGGCTTCGACTGCTGCCGTCGACCGCGCTGCGCCTGACGGGGCGGCTCGCGCCCCCGGCGCGGCCGGGGGACCGGATGGCGGCGGTGCTGCGGGTCGACGGGGCGGGGCCGCCACGGATCACGGGGGCTCCGAGCGCCGTGCAGCGCACGGCCGGGAGACTGAGGGCGGGGCTGCGGCGCGCCACGGAGGACCTCGAACCCGACGCCCGGGCCCTGCTGCCCGGACTGGTCGTCGGAGACACGTCCCGGATCGGTCCGGAGCTGAGCGACGCCTTCGAGGCGACCGACCTCACGCACCTTCTGGCAGTGTCAGGTTCCAATCTCACGGTCGTGTTGCTGCTCCTGGTCGGTCGGCCGGGAGCCGCGATGAGGGTCGAGCGCGGCGGGCTCGCGCCCCGGCTCGGCATCCCGCTGCGGTCCACCGCTCTGATCGGCGGAGCTCTCACACTCGCCTTCGTCATCGTCTGCCGGCCCGATCCGAGCGTGCTGCGGGCCGCGGCCTGCGGCCTCGTCGTTCTGCTCGCCATCGGTACCGGGCGCCGCAGATCCCTCATCCCCGCGCTCGCGGCGGCGGTGCTGATGCTCGTGCTCTACGACCCCTGGTTGGCGCGGAGTCATGGCTTCCTGCTCTCGGTCCTGGCCACCGGGGCGCTGCTCACCATCGCTCCGCGCTGGAGCGAGGCACTGCGGCGGCGCGGAGTGCCGGGCAGGCTCGCCGAGGCGCTGGCCGCCGCCCTGGCGGCGCAGGCGGTCTGCGCGCCCGTCGTGGCGGTCTTCGCGGCACGGGTGAGCCTGGTCGCGATCCCCGCCAACCTGCTGGCGGAGCCGGCCGTCGCCCCGGCCACGGTCCTCGGGTTCGCCGCGCTGGCCCTCGCCCCGGTCTGGCTGCCGGCGGCCGAGTCGGTCGCGGAGATCGCGGCCTGGCCCGCGGGGTGGATCGCGGGGGTGGCCCGCACCGGAGCGGCGCTGCCGGGTGCGGAGACGGACTGGCCGGGTGGCTGGTGGGGCGGGTTGCTGCTGGCGGGTCTCTTCGGTCTGGTGGTGCTTGGGGCGTGGGGGCTGCCGTACCGGCGGCGGATGGCCGCGGGCTGCGTCGCACTGCTGCTCCTCGCGGTGGTCAGGCCACCGCCGCTGACCCGGGTGGTCACCGGATGGCCGCCGCCGGGCTGGGTGTTCGCGATATGCCAGGTGGGCCAGGGTGACGCGACCGTGCTCGCGGCGGGCGGGGACGCGGCCGTGGTCGTGGACGCCGGGCCCGATCCGGCTCTGGTGGACCGCTGCCTCCATGACCTCGGGGTCCGCCGGATCCCCTTGGTGGTGCTGACCCACTTCCACGCGGACCATGTCGCCGGGCTGCCCGGGGTGTTGCGAGGGCGGTCGGTGGGGGCGATCCAGACGACGGGGCTCGAAGAGCCGCGGGGGCAGGCGGCGTTCGTGCGGCGGACGTCCACGGCGGCCGGGGTTCCGATGGTCCGGGCCGGGCCCGGGGAGCGGCGGCGCCTGGGCTCGTTGGAATGGCAGGTGCTGTGGCCGCGCGGGGCCCCCGGGGCGGTGGAGCCGGAGGCGTCAGAGCCGAACGACGCGAGCGTCACCCTGCTCGTGCGGACGACGGGCGGGCTGAGCCTGCTGCTGCTCGGCGACCTCGAACCTCCTGCCCAGCAGCGCCTGTTGAGGGCATACCCCGGGCTGGCGCCGGTGGACGTCCTCAAGGTCGCCCACCATGGCTCCGCGCATCAGGACCCCGGGCTGATACGTGCGGTCCGGCCACGGTTGGCGCTGGTGTCGACCGGGAGCGGGAACCCGTACGGGCACCCCTCGCCCCGGACGGTGGAGGCGCTGCGGGAGGGGGGTGCGGAGGTGCTGCGGACGGACCGGGACGGAGCGATCGCGGTGACCGGGGCGGGCCGGGATCTTGTGGCCGTGCCGACCGGGCGACGCTTGTAAAGAAATCCTTGTAAAGAAGTCTTTCTATAGATAGCTTTACATCATGGAGAAGCCGATGAAGCAAGGCGACGACGAGCAGCCCCGGAGTATCAGCCTCACGGACCCCCGCGCCCTGCGGGCCTACGCCCACCCGACACGGATGACGCTGGTCGGTCTGCTGCGGCGGAGCGGTCCCTTCACCGCCACCCGGGCCGCCGAACTCACCGGGGAATCGGTCGCCAGCTGCTCGTACCACCTGCGGATACTCGCGAAGTACGGCCTGGTGGAGGTGGCGCCCGGCGGGCGGGGGCGGGAGAAGCCGTGGCGCGCCACGGCCCGGTACACCGCCTGGCCGGGGGACAGCGAGGACGCCACGGTCGCGGAGGCGGCGGACGCGCTGAGCACCGCGGTGGCCGAGCGGTACTTCGAGCGGGTCCTGCGTGCCATGGAGGACCGGCACCGGCTGCCGCGGGAGTGGCGGGAGGCCGAGATGTTCGGCGACTCCCTGCTCTACCTCACGCCGGACGAGCTGGCCGCCCTCGGCCGGCGGGTCGACGACTTGCTGCGGCCGTACGAGGGCCGGGAGTCCGACGCATCGCTGCGGCCCGAAGGGGCCAGGCCCGTCAGCGTGCTGCGCATCGCGTACCTGGACCGTGAGATCCCCGACGAGATTCCCGAGCTTCATGACGGCGACAGCGAGAGGTGAGGAATGAGAATGGCGGAACGCATACCCGCGCTCCTGCGTGAGCGGTCCTTCCGGCGCTACTGGACCGGCCAGACCATCTCGCTCGTCGGGGACCAGATCTCCCTCATCGCGATCCCGCTCGCCGCCGTGCTCGTGCTCGGCGCCGACGCGGCGGAGATGGGCTGGCTCAAGACCGCCGAACTGCTGCCCGCGCTGCTGCTCAACCTTCCGCTGGGAGCCTGGGCCGACCGGCAGGCCCGCCGCCGGCGCGCCATGATCGCCGCCGACCTCGGGCGGGCGGCCCTGCTCCTGACGCTCCCGGCCGCGTACCTGCTCGACATGCTCACCCTGGGCCAGCTCTACGCGGTCGCCTTCGGGGTGGGCGCCCTGACGGTGCTCTTCGAGGCGTGCAACGTGACGCTGTTGGTGGCGCTGGTCCCGACCGAGCGCTATGTACAGGCGAACTCACTGGTCAACGGCAGCCGTTCGATGTCGTGGCTGGCGGGGCCAGGGGCGGGCGGTCTGCTCGTGCAGTTCCTCACCGCGCCCTTCGCCCTGCTCGCCGACGCCCTCACGTACCTGCTCTCGGCGGGCTACCTGGCCCGGATCGAGCCCGTGGAACCGCCGCCCTCCCCGGTCGCCAAGGGCCACTTCACCGAGGGCCTGCGCTGGGTCGTCCGCAACGAGTCCATGCGGGCGCTGTTCGCGGCCTCCGGGACGATCCAGTTCTTCAACTACATGTTCCACACCCTGTTCGTGCTCTACGCCACGACCGAACTCGGCCTGAGCGCGGGCGTGCTCGGCGCCGTCCTCGGCGCGGGGGCCGTCGGCGGGCTGATCGGAGCCGCGGCCAGCGGTGCGGTCGTACGCCGCTTCGGCATCGGCCCGTCCATCGTCGTCGGCTTCCTCGGCTTCACCGTGCCGCTGTTGTTGATACCGCTCGCGGAGGGGCCGACGCTCCTGGTGGTCGGCCTGCTGTTCACGGCCGAGTTCCTCTCGTGCGCGGCCGTCATGGTCGTCGACATCGCGGCCGGGTCTTTCCAGATGGCGCTGATACCCGACGTCGTCCGGGCCCGGGTGATGGGTGCCTACCGCACCCTCAACCACGGGTTCCGTCCGGTGGGTGCGCTGGTCGGGGGCCTGCTCGGCGCGGCCGTCGGGCTGCGGCCGACACTGTGGGTCGCCACCGCAGGAGCCGTACTCGCCGTGCTGTGGCTGCTGCCCTCGCCGCTGCCGCGGACCCGTGAACTACCCGCGCCGGCGCAGGATCCGGTGCCCGCGGCCTGAGGCCGACGGGAGAGGAGCGCAGGTCAGACCAGCCACTCGCCGTCGCGCATCAGCTCCCGCTCGGGCAGTTCGTTCACCTCGCGCCAGGCCTTCACCGACCTGAGGGTGACCCGGAGGTATACCCAGGCGGACCGGTCGCGGGGATCCCAGGCCAGCTTGGTCGCGAAGGCATCGGCGGATGCCTTCGGCAGGTCGGAGCCCTCCACCTTCTCGGCCGTTCCCTCGATCAGGACCACGTCACGCGTGTGGCCGAGGCTGAGGCGGACCTCGCCGCTCGGGGTGAGGTTGCGGGCCGTGGGGTTGTTCCGCTTCGTGCAGAGCAGCAGGGTTCCCTCGTCGAGCCGGCCGTCCTGCGCGTCGGTGTCCCAGACGAAGGACAGCGGCACCAGGCACGGTTCGTCGTGGGCGGACGCGGTCGCGGCCCAGAGGTCCTCGTCCTGCTGAAGCCTGGTGAGGACGTGCTGCTTGCGTTCGGCGCGGGGGCGGGGCGGTTCAAGATCGCTCATGGCTCGCACGGTAGCGGCGGGGACCGGACCAGCACCTCGGGCAACGGGCCTAGGACCAGAGCCTCATGGGTGATCGGACGGAGGCCCGGCACACTCTCGGTATGAGCCCGGCACACTCTCGGCATGACTACTGAAACCCAGCCGGTCCCGGACGCGGTCGTCGACGCCTATCTGCACCGCATCGGAGCCACGCGCCCGCAACGCCCCGACCTGGCGGCCCTGCGCGATCTGCAGCTGCGGCACCTGAGAACGGTTCCCTTCGAGAACCTGTCGATCCACCTCGGCGAGGACATCGTCCTGGAGGAGAAGCCGCTGCTCGACAAGGTGGTCGGAGCCCGCAGGGGCGGGTTCTGCTACGAGATCAACGCCACCTTCGCCGTCCTCCTGCGCGAACTCGGCTACACCGTCACGCTTCTTCAGGGGCGCGGCTTCGGCCCGGGCGGCCGACTGGGCATCCCGTACGACCACATGGCAGTGCTGGTGGAACTGGACGGGGAACGGTGGCTCGCGGACGTCGGGTTCGGCGACCACAGCCACTTCCCGCTCGCGCTGGACGAGCGGGGCGATCAGACGGATCCGGGCGGTACGTTCCGTATCGCCGAGACCGAGGACGGCGATCTGGACGTGCTGCGGAACGGCAAACCGCACCTTCGGCTGGAGACGCGGTCGCGCGTGCTCGGCGACTTCACGGCGGGCGCCTGGTACCACCGCACCTCCCCGGACTCGCACTTCACCCGGTCCCTCATCTGCTCCCGGCTCACCGAGGAGGGCCGGATCACCCTCAGCGGCCTGAAGTTGGTCACGCACGCGAACGGCGAGCGGACCGAGAGGATGCTGGAGCGCGAGGAGGAGGTGCGGGCGGTGTACCGCGACCGGTTCGGCATCGAGCTCAGCGAGCTGCCCGTGCCTCCGGCGCGGTCCGCGCGGACCGCGGAAGCCGCGGGTGCCTCGTAGGCGTGACCCCGGTCACGGGGCCTCCAGCCAGCCTTCGTACTCGGCGGCCAGCGCGTCCAGTGCCGCCGAGTCGAGCCGGCCCTGCGGGTCCTCGACGACCACCAGCCACTGCGCGTCCTCGGCGTCGTCCTCGCCCGCCAGCGCGTCCCGTACGAGCTGAGGCTCCTCGGCGACGGCGAAGCGGGCGGGCAGTTCTTCGGCGACCTCCTCGGCGGCGTCGCGGTCGGGCAGTACCAGTACGTGTCGTTCGCTCACCCCGCCATTCTCGGGCATGGCTGTCAGTGGCCCGTGGGATGCTGGGAAGCGATGGCCACCAGGAAGAATTCGACCGACGACGTCCTCGCCCCCGTCACGCTCGCCGTGGGCCAGGAGGACCTGCTCCTCGACCGCGCCGTCCAGGAGGTGGTGGCGGCCGCCAGGGCAGCCGACGCCGACACGGACGTACGGGACCTCACCTCCGATCAGCTCCAGCCCGGGACGCTGGCGGAGCTGACGAGCCCTTCGCTCTTCTCCGAGCGCAAGGTCCTGGTCGTGCGGAACGCGCAGGATCTGTCCGCGGACACGATCAAGGACGTCAAGGCGTACCTCGACGCGCCCTTCGAGGAGATCACCCTCGTCCTGCTCCACGCGGGCGGCGCCAAGGGCAAGGGGCTCCTGGACGCGGCGCGGAAGGCGGGCGCGCGGGAGGTGGCCTGCCCGAAGACGACGAAGCCGGCGGAGCGGCTGACGTTCGTACGGCAGGAGTTCCGGGCGCTGGGGCGTTCGGCGACGCCCGAGGCGTGCCAGGCGCTGGTCGACTCGATCGGCAGCGACCTGCGGGAGCTGGCGTCGGCGGTGTCGCAGCTGACGGCGGACGTCGAGGGCACGATCGACGAGGCGGTCGTCGGGCGGTACTACACGGGGCGGGCCGAGGCGTCGTCGTTCAATGTCGCGGACCGCGCGGTGGAGGGGCGGGCGGCGGAGGCCCTGGAGGCGCTGCGCTGGTCGCTGTCGACCGGCGTCCCGGCGGTCCTGATCACGAGCGCGCTCGCGCAGGGCGTGCGGGCGATCGGCAAGCTGTCGTCCGCGCGGGGCGGGCGGCCGGCCGATCTCGCGCGGGAGCTGGGGATGCCGCCGTGGAAGATCGACCGCGTGCGACAGCAGATGCGGGGCTGGACGCCGGACGGGGTCTCGCTGGCGCTGCGGGCGGTGGCGGAGGCGGACGCGGGCGTGAAGGGCGGGGGGGACGACCCGGAGTACGCGCTGGAGAAGGCGGTTGTCGCGGTGGCGCGGGCGGCGCGGTTGCGGCGGTAGCCGCGGGTCGGTGGGGGCGCGGTTGATCCCCCACCCCGCCCCTACCCGAAACCCTGCCGGGGGCTGGCGGCGGTCGGCCGAGGACCAGAGACTCCGCCCCGCGACCAGCGGCAGCGTCACACCACACCGGCGGCACGTGGCTCCGCCGGGGTGCAGTGGCTTCCCCGGGTCCGTGAGCCCGGCCGGCTGGGAATGGTTTCCGGGGCGTTCCACGACGAAGGCCCCGCGTTCTCCTGGGGAAGGAGGGCGCGGGGCCTTGTCGTACGGCTGGTGGGCTCGTACACGCGTGGCGAACGCGTGTCGCGTACGAGTCCGGGGGCCGGTTGGGAGCGGGAGAGAGGGCCCGCTGGGTCCCGTCCGGCGTTACATCAGAGGGCTCAGCCCTGCAGAGCGGCAACCTTGGTGGCCAGCGCCGACTTCTTGTTGGCGGCGGCGTTCTTGTGGATGACGCCCTTCGAGACAGCCTTGTCGAGCGCGCGGGAGGCGGCGCGAGAAGCCACGACGGCCTTCTCGACGTCACCCGCGGCGACGGCCTCGCGGGCCTTGCGGATCGCGGTCTTGAGCGAGGACTTGACGGCCTTGTTGCGCAGGCGCGCCTTCTCGTTCGTCTTGTTCCGCTTGATCTGGGACTTGATGTTCGCCACGAAAAGAGCCTTTTCAGGTTCGGTGTTGTTTCTGAGGTGTGCCTCTTCGCTGAGAGGGCGTACGAGACACAGCTGTCCACGATATCAGGGGGTCTAACCTCTGCCCAAACCGAGCGGAGCCGCTCACTCATGGGACCATGGAGCCTACGTATCGATCCGACCATCGCCCCGAGACGAGACCCTGCGTGCCCGCGACTCCTACCAACGTGCCCGAGCCGAGCCGTACCGACCCGGCGCTGATCCGCAACTTCTGCATCATCGCGCACATCGACCACGGCAAGTCCACGCTTGCCGACCGGATGCTCCAGCTGACCGGGGTGGTCGACCAGCGGCAGATGCGTGCCCAGTATCTCGACCGGATGGACATCGAGCGCGAGCGCGGCATCACGATCAAGTCCCAGGCGGTCCGTCTTCCCTGGGCGCCCACCGAGGGCGCGGGCCAGGGCAAGACCCACATCCTCAACATGATCGACACCCCCGGGCACGTCGACTTCACCTACGAGGTCTCGCGGTCCCTGGCGGCCTGCGAGGGCACGGTCCTCCTCGTCGACGCGGCCCAGGGCATCGAGGCGCAGACCCTCGCGAACCTGTACCTCGCGATGGAGAACGACCTCACGATCGTTCCCGTGCTGAACAAGATCGACCTGCCCGCCGCGCAGCCGGAGAAGTTCTCCGAGGAGCTCGCCAACCTCATCGGCTGCCAGCCCGAGGACGTGCTCAAGGTCTCCGCCAAGACGGGTCTCGGTGTCGAGGCGCTGCTCGACCGGGTCGTCGAGAGCGTGCCGGCCCCCGTCGGCGTCGCCGACGCCCCCGCCCGCGCGATGATCTTCGACTCCGTCTACGACTCCTACCGCGGTGTCGTGACGTACGTCCGTGTCGTCGACGGCAAGCTCAACAAGCGCGAGCGCATCAAGATGATGTCGACCGGCGCCACCCACGAGCTGCTCGAGATCGGTGTCTCGTCCCCGGAGATGACGCCGTCCGACGGTCTCGGCGTCGGCGAGGTCGGCTACCTCATCACCGGTGTGAAGGACGTCCGCCAGTCCAAGGTCGGTGACACGATCACCTCCCTGAGCAAGGGCGCCACGGAGGCGCTCGGCGGCTACAAGGACCCCAAGCCGATGGTGTTCTCGGGCCTCTACCCGCTGGACGGCTCGGAGTACCCGGACCTGCGTGACGCGCTCGACAAACTGCAGCTCAACGACGCCGCGCTGGTCTACGAGCCGGAGACCTCCGCGGCCCTCGGCTTCGGCTTCCGCGTCGGCTTCCTCGGTCTGCTGCACCTGGACGTCATCCGGGAGCGGCTGGAGCGAGAGTTCGGTCTCGACCTGATCGCCACCGCCCCCAACGTGGTCTACCGCGTGGTCATGGAGGACGGCAGCGAGCACACGGTCACCAACCCGAGCGAGTTCCCCGAAGGCAAGATCAACGACGTCTTCGAGCCCGTCGTGCGCGCCACGATCCTCGCCCCGAGCGAGTTCATCGGCGCGATCATGGAGCTCTGCCAGACCCGCCGCGGCACGCTGCTCGGCATGGACTACCTCTCCGAGGACCGGGTGGAGATCCGCTACACCCTCCCCCTCGCCGAGATCGTCTTCGACTTCTTCGACCAGCTGAAGTCCAAGACGCGCGGTTACGCCTCCCTCGACTACGAGCCCACCGGCGAGCAGGCCTCCAGCCTGGTCAAGGTCGACATCCTGCTGCACGGCGACAAGGTGGACGCCTTCTCGGCGGTCACCCACAAGGACGCGGCGTACGCGTACGGCGTGCGGCTCGTCGCCAAGCTGCGCGAGCTCATCCCGCGGCAGGCCTTCGAGGTGCCGATCCAGGCCGCGATCGGCTCCCGGGTGATCGCCCGCGAGACCATCCGCGCCATCCGCAAGGACGTCCTCGCCAAGTGCTACGGCGGTGACATCTCCCGTAAGCGGAAGCTGCTGGAGAAGCAGAAGGAAGGCAAGAAGCGGATGAAGATGGTCGGCTCCGTGGAGGTCCCGCAGGAGGCCTTCATCGCCGTGCTGTCGAGCGATGACTCCGCGGGCGGCAAGTCCAAGAAGTGATCGTCAGTAATCGGCCAATCAGCTGACAGATACATCGAACGGGCTCACGTGCGAACAGCGCGGGGCCCGTTCGTTATGAACCGGGTATGAAGAGGCGGCCCGCAGCCTCTTACGCGCCGGACCCCGGCGCCTTACTCTGATCGCGGCTCGTAGGTTACTCGCCAGTTAGCACGCAGGAACGCACCGCCAGAACGCACCGCCGCCGCCCGGAGGACGTCGTGAGCGACACACAGACCCTGATCGAGAACCGGCCGCCCTCCGTGGCGACCCTCTTCCTTGAGCGCGTCGCGCGGACTCCCGACGCGGAGGCCTATCGCTACCCGGTCCCGTCGGCTTCCGGCCAGGGACCGGACGACTGGAAGTCGCTCAGCTGGGAGCAGGCCGCCGAGCGGGTCTACGCCATCGCGGCCGGACTGGTCGACCTGGGCGTCCAGGCGGAGGAGCGGGTCGCGCTGGCCTCCTCCACCCGGGTGGAGTGGATCCTCGCCGACCTCGGCGTGATGTGCGCGGGTGCCGCCGTCACCACCGTCTACCCGCAGACCAACGCCGAGGAGTCGGCGTTCATCCTCTCCGACTCCGATTCCGTGGTGCTGATCGCGGAGGACGCGGCCCAGGTCGCCAAGGCCGTCGAGCGCCGCGCCGACCTGCCGAACCTCCACCACGTCGTGGTCATCGACGCCACCGGCGTCGAGACCGACGACTGGGTCCTGAGCCTCGCCGACCTGGAGAAGCGCGGCAAGGCGTACCTGGATAAGAACACCGAGGCCGTCAAGGAGCGGGTGGCCGCGATCACCGCGGACCAGCTCGCCACCCTCATCTACACCTCGGGCACCACCGGCCGCCCCAAGGGCGTCCGCCTCCCGCACGACAACTGGTCGTACATGGCCAAGGCCATCGCGGCGACCGGACTGGTCACCAAGGACGACGTCCAGTACCTCTGGCTGCCGCTCGCGCACGTCTTCGGCAAGGTGCTGACCTCCGGCCAGATCGAGGTCGGGCACGTCACGGCCGTCGACGGCCGCGTCGACAAGATCATCGAGAACCTGCCGGTCGTCCAGCCGACCTACATGGCCGCCGTGCCGCGCATCTTCGAGAAGGTCTACAACGGAGTCGCCGCCAAGGCCCGTGCCGGTGGCGGCGCCAAGTACAAGATCTTCCAGTGGGCGGCCGGCGTGGCCCGCGAGTACGCCAAGGTCAGCCAGGACAACTTCCGCCGCACCGGCACCGCCGCCACCCCCTTCGGGCTCACGGCCAAGCACAAGGTCGCGGACGCGCTCGTCTACTCCAAGCTCCGTGACGCCTTCGGCGGCCGGCTCCGCGCCGCGGTCTCCGGCTCCGCCGCCCTCTCGCCCGAGATCGGCTACTTCTTCGCCGGCGCCGGCATCCACATCCTGGAGGGCTACGGCCTGACGGAGACCAGCGCGGCCTCCTTCGTCAACCCGGGCGAGGCCTACCGCACGGGCACCGTCGGCAAGCCGCTCCCCGGCTGCGAGGTCCGCATCGCCGACGACGGCGAGATCCTGCTCCGCGGCCCCGGCGTGATGGAGGGCTACCACGGCCTGCCCGAGAAGACGGCGGAGGTCCTGGAGTCCGACGGCTGGTTCCACACCGGCGACATCGGCGAGCTGTCGGCCGACGGCTACCTCCGGATCACGGACCGCAAGAAGGACCTGATCAAGACGTCCGGCGGCAAGTACATCGCCCCGGCCGAGGTCGAGGGTCAGTTCAAGGCCGTCTGCCCGTTCGTCTCCAACATCCTGGTCCACGGCGCCGACCGGAACTACTGCACGGCGCTGATCGCCCTCGACGAGCCCACCATCATCGGCTGGGCCGCCGAGAACGACCTCGGCGGCAAGTCGTACGCCGAGATCGTCGCCGCCCCGCAGACCGAGAAGCTGATCCAGGGCTACGTCGACCGCCTCAACGAGGGGCTCCAGCGCTGGCAGACGATCAAGAAGTTCCGTCTGCTGCCGCGCGACCTCGACATCGAGCACGGCGAGCTGACGCCGTCGCTGAAGCTGAAGCGGCCGGTGGTGGAGCGCACGTACAAGGAGCTCATCGAGGAGATGTACGCGGGCTCGCGGGAGGCCTGACGCGGCCCTGACGGGCTCTGACGACGCCTGATCGGGGTGTGGGGGTCGGCCGGCGGGATCGGCCGACCCCTTCGTCCACAGGCGCGGAGGGTTACCTCGGGCAGTACGGGACAATGGGCTCATGCCTTCCGTACTGCCCGATGGTGAGCCCATGCCCGAGGACGGGGCGCTGCCCGCCCACGCCCTGGAAGGGGCCGGGGACCGGCCGCTCGGGTTCTATCTGCACGTGCCGTACTGCGCCACGCGGTGCGGCTACTGCGACTTCAACACGTACACCGCGAGCGAGCTGCGCGGTGCCGGTGGCGTGCTCGCCTCCCGGGACAACTACGCCGGGCAGGTCGTGGAGGAGATACGCCTCGCCCGCAAGGTGCTCGGCGACGACCCGCGGCCGGTGCGGACCGTCTTCGTGGGCGGGGGCACGCCGACGCTGCTCGCCGCCGGGGATCTCGTACGGATGCTGGGGGCGATCCGGGACGAGTTCGGGCTCGCGGACGACGCCGAGGTGACGACCGAGGCGAACCCGGAGTCGGTGGATCCGGCGTATCTGGCCGAGCTGCGGGCCGGGGGCTTCAACCGGATCTCGTTCGGGATGCAGAGCGCCCGGCAGCACGTCCTGAAGGTCCTGGACCGTACGCACACGCCCGGGCGGCCCGAGGCATGCGTCGCCGAGGCACGGGCCGCGGGCTTCGAGCACGTCAACCTCGATCTGATCTACGGCACGCCCGGAGAGTCCGACGACGACTGGCGTGCGTCGCTGGAGGCGGCGATCGGCGCCGGGCCCGACCACGTCAGCGCGTACGCGCTGATCGTGGAGGAGGGGACGCAGCTGGCGCGACGGATCCGGCGCGGCGAGGTGCCGATGACGGACGACGACGTGCACGCCGACCGGTACCTGATCGCGGACTCCGTCTTCGCGGAGGCCGGATTCGAGTGGTACGAGGTGTCGAACTGGGCGACCTCGGAGGCCGGGCGCTGTCTGCACAACGAGCTGTACTGGCGCGGCGCCGACTGGTGGGGCGCGGGGCCGGGGGCGCACTCGCACGTCGGGGGCGTGCGGTGGTGGAACGTGAAGCACCCGGGCGCGTACGCGGCGGCGCTGACCTCCGGGAGGTCTCCTGGTGCGGGGCGCGAGGTCCTCTCCGCGGAGGACCGGCGCGTGGAGCGCGTGCTGCTCGAACTCCGTCTCCGGGAGGGTGTGGAGCTGGAGCTCCTGCGCCCGGCCGGGCTGGCCGCGGCGCGCAAGGCACTGGCGGACGGGCTGCTGGCGGCGGAGCCGTACGCGGCCGGCCGGGCGGTCCTGACGCTGCGGGGGCGGTTGCTGGCCGACGCGGTGGTCCGGGACCTGGTGGACTAGGCGTCCGCGCCCGCGGGGGCGGGCGCGGTCGTTCTGGGCGCCGCCCCCGACGAGGGGCCTGTGAGGGCGCCGCCCCCGTCGGGGTCGTGCCCACCCCCCGGACTTCCGGGGGTACCCCCACCGCCCCAGCGGAACAGTTGCCCACGACGGGTACGGGTGGGTGGGGGCGTACGGGGGGCTCTCCGGGTCTCGTTCTACGGCGCCGTCACGAAGTCGATCAGTTCTTCCACGCGGCCCAGCAGCGACGGTTCCAGGTCCTTGTACGAGCGGACCTTCGACAAGATGTGCTGCCAGGCCGCGCCCGTGTTGTCCGGCCAGCCCAGGGCTCGGCAGACGCCCGTCTTCCAGTCCTGGCCCCGCGGGATCACCGGCCACGCCGGGATGCCCACCGACGACGGCTTCACCGCCTCCCAGACGTCGATGTACGGGTGGCCGACGATCAGGACGTCCGGGGACGACACCTGGGCCGCGATGCGGGACTCCTTCGAGCCCGGAACCAGGTGGTCGACCAGGATGCCCAGGCGCGCGTCCGCCGCCGGGGCGAAGTCCGCGACGATGGCCGGGAGGTCGTCGATGCCCTCCAGGTACTCCACCACCACGCCCTCGATGCGCAGGTCGTCGCCCCAGACTCGTTCCACCAGCTCGGCGTCGTGGCGGCCCTCCACATAGATCCGGCCCGCCCGTGCCACCCGGGCCCGTGCGCCCGGGACCGCGATCGAGCCAGAGGCCGTGCGGTTCGGGCGGGTCGGAGCGGCTGACGGGCGGGTCAGGGTCACCACCTTGCCCTCCAGCAGGAAGGCCCTCGGTTCCAGCGGGAACACCCGGTGCTTGCCGAAGCGGTCCTCCAGGGTCACCGTGCCCGCCTCGCAGCGGATCACCGCCCCGCAGAAGCCCGTCGAGACCTCCTCGACGACGAGGTCCACCTCCGCCGGCACCTCGGGCACGGGCGCGGATCGCTTCCAAGGGGGCGTCAGGTCCGGGTTGTAGCTGCGCATTCGGGCGACGTTATGCGACGGAGAAGCGTCGTGCCAGCTCATCCCGCTGGCGCCGTACGAACGCCGCGTCCACCACCGCCCCGTGCCCCGGCACGTACACCGCGTCCTCCCCGCCCAGCGCCAGCAGCCGGTCCAGCGCCGCCGGCCAGCGCGAGCCGATCGCGTCCCGGCCCGCCTGCGGCTCGCCCGACTCCTCCACCAGGTCACCGCAGAAGACGATCTCCGCCCCGTCGGCGTCGGGGACCAGGAGCGCCAGGTCGTGGCCCGAATGCCCCGGCCCGACATTGGCCAGCAGCACCTGCCGGCCGCCCAGATCCAGGGTCCACTCGCCCGACACCGTGTGGCGGGGGAGGACGAGGACGTCCACGGCCTCCGTCGCCGCCGACTCCTCGACCCCGTGACGCACCGCGGACACCCGCAGCGCCTCCCGCTCCCTCCGCAGCAGCTCGTCCAGGCCCACGGCCCCGTACACCTCCGCCGCCGCGAAGACCGCCGTGCCCAGAACATGGTCGAAATGGGGGTGGCTCAGTGCGATGTGCGTCACTCTCCGGCCGCCCGAAAGTGCCTCCGCCTGTGCCCGCAACTCCGCGCCCTCGGCGAGCGTGGAGCCCGTGTCGTACAGCAGGACGCCCTTCTCCCCGAGCACCAGGCCCACCGTGGCGTCCCAGCCGGGCAGCCGCCGCCTGCCGACCCCGTTCCCGAGCCGCTCCCAGCCGTACTCTTCCCAATCGACATCCATACGGCGACGCTATCTGCTACGACCCGGCGACCCGGCCTCCTTGCCAGGAGCGATGCCCGCCGCCGTACACTGGCCGGGGGATTCCTGGCACTCGAACAGGGCGAGTGCCAAAAGCGGAGCAAACCGATTCGACAGCTGGAGGTGTGCGCGATGCTCAGCGAACGCAGACTCGAGGTGCTGCGCGCCATCGTCCAGGACTATGTCGGGACGGAGGAGCCTGTCGGCTCCAAGGCGCTCACGGAGCGCCACAAGCTCGGCGTCTCGCCCGCCACCGTGCGCAACGACATGGCCGTCCTGGAGGACGAGGGCTACATCGCCCAGCCCCACACCAGTGCCGGACGCATCCCGACCGACAAGGGCTACCGCCTCTTCGTCGACAGGCTGGCCGGCGTGAAGCCGCTGTCGACGCCCGAGCGGCGCGCCATCCACAACTTCCTCGACGGCGCGGTCGACCTCGACGACGTCGTCGGGCGCACGGTCCGGCTGCTCGCGCAGCTGACCCGTCAGGTCGCCGTCGTGCAGTACCCGTCGCTGACCCGCTCGACGGTCCGGCACGTGGAGCTGCTCTCGCTCGCCCCCGCCCGTCTGATGCTCGTGCTGATCACGGACACCGGCCGGGTCGAGCAGCGGATGATCGACTGCCCCGCGCCGTTCGGCGAGACCTCGCTGGCCGACCTGCGGGCCCGGCTCAACAGCCGGGTCGTCGGCCGCCGGTTCGCGGACGTGCCGCAGCTGGTGCAGGATCTTCCGGAGTCGTTCGAGGAGACGGAGGACCGCGGCACGGTGTCGACGGTGCTCGCGACCCTCCTCGAAACCCTGGTGGAGGAGCACGAGGAGCGGCTGATGATCGGCGGCACCGCCAATCTCACCCGCTTCGGACATGACTTCCCCCTCACGATCAGGCCTGTGCTCGAGGCGCTGGAGGAGCAGGTCGTGCTCCTCAAGCTGCTCGGCGAGGCCAAGGACTCGGGCATGACCGTACGGATCGGGCACGAGAACGCCCACGAGGGGCTCACCTCCACGTCCGTCGTCGCGGTCGGCTACGGTTCGGGCGACGAGGCAGTCGCCAAACTCGGCGTGGTCGGACCGACCCGCATGGACTACCCCGGAACGATGGGAGCGGTACGCGCAGTGGCACGTTACGTCGGACAGATCCTGGCGGAGTCGTAAGTGGCCACGGACTACTACGCCGTACTCGGCGTACGCCGCGACGCGTCCCAGGACGAGATCAAGAAGGCATTCCGGCGGCTCGCACGCGAGCTGCACCCGGATGTCAATCCCGATCCGAAGACGCAGGAGCGCTTCAAGGAGATCAACGCCGCCTACGAGGTGTTGTCGGACCCGCAGAAGAAGCAGGTCTACGACCTCGGTGGCGACCCGCTGTCCGCGTCCGGCGGCGGCGGTGGAGCCGGTGGCTTCGGCCAGGGCGGCTTCGGGAACTTCTCGGACATCATGGACGCGTTCTTCGGTACGGCGTCGCAGCGCGGGCCGCGCTCGCGCACGCGCCGCGGCCAGGACGCCATGATCCGGCTGGAGATCGACCTCAACGAGGCCGCCTTCGGTACGACCAAGGACATCCAGGTCGACACGGCCGTCGTCTGTACGACGTGTTCGGGTGAGGGCGCCGCGCCCGGCACCTCCGCGCAGACCTGTGACATGTGTCGCGGTCGCGGCGAGGTCTCGCAGGTGACCCGGTCCTTCCTGGGCCAGGTCATGACCTCCCGTCCCTGCCCCCAGTGCCAGGGCTTCGGCACCGTCGTCCCGACCCCGTGCCCCGAGTGCGCGGGCGACGGACGGGTCCGCTCGCGCCGGACGCTGACCGTGAAGATTCCGGCCGGTGTCGACAACGGCACGCGCATCCAGCTCGCGGGCGAGGGCGAGGTCGGTCCGGGTGGCGGTCCGGCCGGTGACCTGTACGTCGAGATCCACGAGATCCCGCATGAGGTCTTCCAGCGTCGGGGCGACGACCTGCACTGCACGGTCACCATCCCGATGACGGCGGGCGCGCTCGGTACGAAGGTGCCGCTGCAGACGCTCGACGGCCTCGAGGAGGTCGACATCCGCCCGGGCACGCAGTCCGGCCAGTCGATCCCGCTGCACGGGCGCGGCATCACGCACCTGCGCGGTGGCGGTCGCGGCGACCTGATCGTGCACGTCGAGGTGCTGACGCCGTCGAAGCTCGACCCCGAGCAGGAGCGGCTGCTGCGGGAACTGGCGAAGCTGCGCGGCGAGGAGCGGCCGACGGGCCAGTTCCAGCCGGGGCAGCAGGGGCTGTTCTCGCGGCTGAAGGACGCGTTCAACGGCCGGTAGGACGAGTGTCGTGCCTGGAAGGGCGGCATCCGCGGGGAGCGGGTGCCGCCTTTCCGTATGGCACGATGCCCACATGTCCACCGCACTGAACGATCTCTCCCGGTACCCGATCGTGCAGGCCCCCATGGCGGGTGGCGCCTCCGGTCCTCAGCTCGTCGGGGCCGTGTGCGAGGCCGGCGGGCTCGGGTTCCTCGCCGGGGGGTACAAGACCGCCGGCGGGCTGTACCAGGAGATCAAGCAGGTGCGCGGGCTGACCGGGCAGCCCTTCGGCGTCAACCTCTTCATGCCGCAGAGCGGACAGCCCGCGGATTCCGCGGCCGTCGAGGTGTACCGCCACCAGCTCTCGGGCGAGGCCACCTGGTACGAGACGCAGCTCGGCGACCCGGACAGCGGGCGGGACGACGCGTACGACGCGAAGCTCGCGATCCTCCTGGAGGACCCGGTCCCGGTCGTCTCGTTCACCTTCGGCTGCCCCGGCCGCGACACGTTCGACGCGTTCTCCCGCGCCGGTACGTACACGATCGTCACCGTCACCTCGCCCGAGGAGGCGCAGGCCGCGCAGTGGGCCGGGGCCGACGCGGTCTGCGTGCAGGGCGTCGAGGCCGGCGGGCACCAGGGCACCCACCGCGACGACCCGGACGCCTCCGTCGCGGGCACCGGGCTCCTCACGCTCGTCACGCAGGTCCGGGAGACCGTTCAGCTGCCGCTCATCGCGACCGGCGGGATCATGCGCGGGGCGCAGATAGCCGCAGTCCTCGCCGCCGGGGCCGACGCGGCCCAGCTGGGCACCGCGTTCCTGGTGTGCCCCGAATCGGGCGCGCATGCCCTGCACAAGCAGGCCATGACGAACCCCCTCTTCGTCCGCACCGAGCTCACCCGCGCCTTCTCCGGGCGCCCGGCGCGCGGGCTCGTCAACCGTTTCATGCGTGAGCACGGGCCGTACGCCCCCGCCGCCTATCCCGAGATCCACCACCTCACCGCCCCCCTGCGCAAGGCCGCCGCCACCGCGGGCGACGCCCAGGGCATGGCCCTGTGGGCGGGCCAGGGGCACCGGCTGGCCCGCGAACTCCCGGCGGGGCAACTGGTCGAGGTGCTGGCCGCCGAACTCGACACCGCACTGACCGCGCAGGCCCACAGGAGCGCTTCATGACCGCACCCGTCTTCGTCGTCGAGGCCGTTCCCGGCCTCGGCTCCTTCCTCCTCGACGGCCCCGAGGGCCGTCACGCCGTCTCCGTGAAGCGGATGCGCGCGGGGGAGGAGCTCGTCCTGACGGACGGGCGGGGCGCGTCGGCCGACTGCGTGGTGCTCGCCGCCGAGGGCAAGGACCAGCTGACGGTCCAGGTCTCGGCCACACAGGTCGAGCCGGAGCCCGTGCCCCGTATCACCGTCGTCCAGGCGCTGCCCAAGGGCGACCGGGGCGAACTGGCCGTCGAGATCATGACGGAGACGGGCGTCGACGCGATCGTGCCCTGGGCCGCGTCCCGCTGCATCACCCAGTGGAAGGGCGAGCGCGGGCTGAAGGCCCTCGCCAAGTGGCGGGCGACCGCGCGCGAGGCCGGCAAGCAGTCGCGCCGTACCCGCTTCCCCGAGGTCGCCGACGCGATGACCACCAAGCAGGTGGCGGCGCTCCTCGCCGGTGCCGACTTCGCCGCCGTCCTGCACGAGGACCGGGACCACCCCAGCGGCGCGCTCGCGGACGCCCAACTCCCCGTCGAGGGCGAGATCGTGCTGATCGTCGGACCGGAAGGCGGCGTGTCGCCCGAGGAGTTGGCGGTCTTCGAGTCGGCGGGCGCGAAGCCGTACCGTCTGGGCCGCAGCGTGCTCCGTACCTCCACGGCCGGCACGGCGGCCACCGCGCTCCTCCTCGGGCGTACGGGCCGCTGGAGCTAGGCCGCCCCGCTCTCCTGCGCCACCAGCGCGTCGAACAGCGGCCAGCCGTCCGTCTCATGCATGCCGTGGGCCGTCGGAAGGAGGTCGCGGGCCGTGGCCTCGTCGAGGAACCGGCGTACCACGCCGGGCTCGTTGAGGTTGAGGTAGCCGTCCTTGGTGTCCGCGACCTGGCCCGCGCCCATGTACGCGCCCTGCGTCACACGGTTCGGGCCCTCCTGGAAGACCAGGCGCAGTTGGGCGTGGGGAGCGTCGGCGCGGCGCAGTGTCAGCAGCTCCCGGCAGGGTGGATGCAGATGCCCGACCGACCAGAGCCAGACCGTGTCGTCCACCGTCAGCCTGCGCGGTACGCGTTCTCGTCGTCCCATGGGCCCACGGTATGCCGGGAACCCGGTGGTCCGGCAACCAGGATTTCGGGAACCCGGTGGGCGCGGGCGGCGGGTCGGTTCATAGGCTGACCGCATGTCCGACGAGTCTCCCCTGATCCGTAGTCTGCGCGCAGCGGTCGCCGCCGCGCCCGAAGACGTGCCCCTGCGGCTCCACTTCGCCGAACTGCTCCTCGCCGAGGGCCGCGGGGACGAGGCCGTCACCGAGGCTGCCGTCGCGCTCCAGCACGCGCCGGGTGACGAGGCGGCACGTGCGTTGATGGTCCGCGCGATGGGACTGCCCGCCGTAGCCCCGGCAGCCCCGCAAGCCCCCACAGCGCCGCAAGCCCCCACGGCCCCGACGTCGACCCCCGGAGCCCCCTCGGCCCCCGGAGCCCCCTCGGCCCCCGGAGCCGCCTCGGCCCCCGGAGCCGCCTCGGCCCCCGGAGCCGCCTCGGCCCCTGGAACCGCTCCGGCCCCCGGAACCCCCACGGACCCGGCACCCCCCGGGAACCCGGCAGCCCCCGGGAACCCCGCCCGGCCCTCCGGCTTCGACTGGGACAAGGCCGAGCAGGAGGTCGGGGACCTCGTCGGGCCCCGGTTCGTCGAGAGCGGCAGCGGCGCCGGTGGTGATCTGGAACAGCCGCTGACCGCCGACGGCAGCGGCGACCCCGGGGACGCCTCCGCCTGGGACATCGACGCCCCCGGCTCCGTACGCCTCGCCGACGTCGGCGGGATGCAGGAGGTCAAGGACCGGCTGGAGGCCGCCTTCCTCGCCCCCATGCGCAACCCCGAACTCCGCAAGCTGTACGGCAAGTCCCTGCGCGGCGGCCTGCTGCTCTACGGTCCGCCGGGCTGCGGCAAGACGTTCATCGCCCGCGCCGTCGCCGGTGAGCTGGGCGCGAGCTTCATGTCGATCTCGCTCTCGGACATCCTGGACATGTACATCGGCTCGTCCGAGAAGAACGTCCACGACATCTTCGAGACCGCCCGCGCCCAGGCCCCCTGCGTCGTCTTCCTCGACGAGCTCGACGCTCTCGGAGCCAAGCGCTCCCGTACCCACCACAGCGGACTGCGCAACGTCGTCAATCAGCTCCTCACCGAGCTCGACGGCGTCGACGGGGCCGAGAACGAAGGCGTCTTCGTGCTCGCGGCCACCAACGTCCCCTGGGACGTGGACCTCGCGCTGCGCCGCCCCGGCCGCCTCGACCGCACCCTGCTCGTGCTGCCGCCCGACGCCCCGGCCCGCGAGGCGATCCTCCGCTACCACCTGCGCGAGCGCCCCATCGAATCGGTCGACCTCGGCAAACTCGTCAAGGCCACCGAGGACTTCTCCGGCGCCGACCTCGCCCATGTCTGCGAGACCGCGGCCGAGACGGCGCTCCTCGACTCCGCCCGCACCGGCACCGTACGCATGATCAACATGAAGGACCTGCTGGGCGCGGCGAAGCAGATCAAGCCGTCGAGCGAGTCCTGGTTCGCCTCCGCCCGCAACGTGGCGATGTTCGCCAACGACGGCGGCATGTACGACGACCTGGTCGCCTACCTGAAGAAGAAGCGGAAGCTGTGAGCCCTCATCCTCAGGTTCAACGGGCCAGCCTGCTCTACGAGATGGCGCGGGACGATGAGGCCTACGAGCTGATCGGCCGCCGCCTCGCCGAGGCCCCCGACGATCACCACGCGTGGTCCGTGCTGGGCCAGTGTCTGATCGGCCTGGGGCGGCCCTCGGAGGCCCTCGCCGCCGCCGTCGAGTCGCTGCGGCTCGAACCCCTGTACCTCGAGGCCCACTTCGTACGCGGTGTGGCGCTGCGCCATCTCGGGCGGCTGAAGGAGGCCGAGGCGGCCCAGCGTGAGGCGATCCGGATCGACCCGTACGCCTGGGGCCCGCGTCGGCACCTCGCCGAACTGCTCCTCGAACTGGTCCCGGAACGACCGGAGGAGGCACTGGAGCAGGCCCACGCGGCGGTGCGGGTCGGGCCGGACGCGACCTACACGTGGCAGACCATGTACAAGGTCGCCTCGTTCCACGAGCGGGCCGAGCTGGCCGACGAGGCCGTCCGGGAACTCATCCGCATCGACCCCACGCACTCCCTCGCGGTCACCGTGAGCACCGAGCGCGAGGCCGCCAGACCCGGCACGTCCGCCGCCGAGGCCGCCGACATGTACGCGAGCGGACTCGCCGCGGCCCCCGACTCCGACGCCCTGCGCACGAACCTCGACAAGGCCGTCTACCGGATGCTGCGCGGCACCCGCTGGCTCGCCCTGCTCTGTCTGGTGATGGCGGGCGTCACCCTCGACGTCTTCCCGACCGACGGCGAGGAGCCGAAGGAACTCCCGATCCACCTCGGCACCCGGCTCTGGGCGCTCGCACTGATGGCGGCCGTGTGGGGCTTCGGCGCCCTGCGCCGCTATCTGCGGATGCGCACCGGCGCGAAGCTGACCGTACGCGACCTCGTACGGCGGCTGTTCTGGCCCCGCGTGGTCCTCGGGCAGGCCGTCCTCGCCACGCTCTGCGCCCTGCTGATCGTCCTCGTGCCGTGGACCGACCGGACGATCCCCCAGGTCCTGTTCTGGCTCGGACTCGTGCCGAACCTGCTCAGCATCACCCATGACCGGGACAAGGTCTGATGAGCCGGCACTTGGACAGGGCCGACGCGCTCTTCGACGTCGGTCGGTACGAGCAGGCGGCCGCCGTCGTCGCCCAGCATCTGGCCACCGACCCGCAGGACGCCGCCGCGCTGGTCCTGCTGGCCCGCTGCAGGCACCGCCTGGGCCGCGAGCAGGAGGCGTTCGCCGCCGTCGAAGAGGCCCTGCGCGCCGAGCCCGACTCGCTGCCGGCCTGGCTGATGCGCACGCACATCCTGCTCGCGCTGGCGAGGTACGAGGAGGCGGAGCGGGCCGCCCGGCACTCCGTCGAACTCGCCCCGCAGTACTGGGGAAGCCACTACGCCCTCGGCACCGTCCTCGACCGGTCCGTCCGCACCGAGCGCCGGCGCGAGGCGTACGAAGCGGCCCGGACCGCCGTCGCTCTCGCCCCCGAGGAGAGCGACGCGCACTTCCTCGTCGGGCTCACCGCCCAGCGCACCGGCAACCACGACATCGCCAAGCAGGCCTACGAGACGGCTCTGCGGCTCGATCCGCAGAGCAGCGAGGCCCACAACAACCTCTCCCTGCTGCATCTGCGCCGCCGCTGGATGAGGCCCGGGTCCTGGACGAAGGCCGCCGAGGGCTTCGTCGAGTCCGCGGCCCTCGACATGAACGACCGACAGGCCCGCTACAACCTGGAGACCATGGCCTGGGGCACCGCCGCCGGAGCGCGCTGGGTGGCCCTGCTCGGCTTCGTGGCCGCCGCCATCGGCTCGGCGTCGCTGCGGACCGGCTCGTCGGGCGCCGAGGCCTTCGTCCCCTACGCGATCGGCGCGGTCGTCCTCGTCGGCGGCTGGGCCGGCTGGGCGGTCTGGATCACCCGGCGCGTACCCTCGCGGCTGCGCCGCCCCCTGCTCCTCGTGGCACGCAACTGCAGGCCCGTGCTGGCCATGGCGCTCGCCGTCGGACTGCTCGGTCTGCACTCGCTGGTCTCGATGGCGCTGTGGACGCTGGACGCGTCCGTCGTCGGGGCGCTCGGCTATCCGCTGTTCTGGATCGTGATCATCACCTACTGGGTCAGCCGCTCCGCCCTGCAGCGCCGCGCCCCCACGGCCGAGCGCGGCCGGTGACACGGCCGATACGATGCCCGGGTGACTGATCACCAAGGCGAGGAGGCCCGGGCCATGGCCGGAGAGCCGCAGAGCGACTGCCTGTTCTGCAAGATCGCGGAGGGGGAGGTCCCGGCGACGATCGTGCGCGAGACGGAGACGACCGTCGCCTTCCGGGACATCAACCCGCAGGCACCCACGCACGTGCTCGTCATCCCGCGCGTCCACTACCCCGACGCCGCCACGCTCGCCACCGCGGCGCCGACCATCGCCGCCGACGTGCTGCGCGAGGCCGGCGAGATCGCCGCGCAGGAGAAGGTCGACGGCAGCGGCTTCCGGGTCGTCTTCAACACCGGGGCCGGCGCCGGCCAGACCGTCTTCCACGCCCACGCGCACGTCCTCGGCGGCCGCGGTCTCAACTGGCCCCCCGGATAAAGACGTGTCCGTACGTGAACTCGTCGTGCTCGGGACCGCCAGCCAGGTCCCGACCCGGCACCGCAACCACAACGGCTATCTGCTGCGCTGGGACGGACAGGGCATCCTCTTCGACCCGGGCGAGGGCACGCAGCGCCAGATGCTGCGCGCCGGTGTGGCCGCCCACGACATCGACCGGATCTGCGTCACGCACTTCCACGGCGACCACTCCCTGGGCCTGGCGGGTGTGATCCAGCGGATCAACCTCGACCAGGTCCCGCACCCGGTCACCGCGCACTACCCGGCGAGCGGACAGCGCTTCTTCGAGCGGCTGCGGTACGCGACGGCCTACCGCGAGACGGTGAAGCTGACGGAGGCCCCGGTGGCCGCCGACGGCGTCCTCGCCGCCACCGAGTCGTACACCCTCGACTCGTACAAGCTCTCGCACCCGGTGGAGTCGTACGGCTACCGGCTCACCGAGCCCGACGGGCGCCGCATCCTGCCCGAACGGCTCGCCGCCCACGGCATCAAGGGCCCGGACGTCGGCCTGATCCAGCGCGAGGGCGTCCTGAACGGCGTGACGCTGGAGGAGGTCAGCGAGGTCCGGCGCGGGCAGCGGTTCGCGTTCGTCATGGACACCCGGCTCTGCGACGGTGTGCACGCGCTCGCCGAGGGCGCCGACATGCTCGTCATCGAGTCGACCTTCCTCGACGAGGACGTCCGGCTCGCCGCCGACCACGGCCATCTGACGGCCGGACAGGCCGCGGCCATCGCCCGCGACGCGGGGGTGCGGCACCTGGTCCTGACCCACTTCTCGCAGCGGTACGGCGATCCCGCGGAGTTCGAACGACAGGCGCGGGCGGCCGGGTTCGACGGCGAGCTGAGCATTGCCCAGGACCTCATGCGGGTCCCCCTACCGAAAAGATAGATCCATGCCCCTCCCCAAGGCCGAACTCCACCTCCACATCGAAGGCACCCTCGAACCCGAGCTGGCGTTCGCGCTGGCCGCGCGCAACGGCGTGACCCTGCCGTACGCGGACACCGAGGAGCTGCGCAAGGCGTACCTCTTCAGCGATCTGCAGTCCTTCCTGGACCTGTACTACGGGCTGATGGCCGTCCTGCACACCGCCGACGACTTCACCGAGCTCGCCGACGCGTACCTGGCGCGGGCGGCGGCGCAGGGCGTGCGGCACGCGGAGATCTTCTTCGACCCGCAGGCCCACACGGCCCGCGGGATCCCCATCGGGACGGTGATCGAGGGGCTGGCCCGCGCCCTCGACCGGGCCGAGGAGCGGTACGGCGTCTCGACGCGGCTGATCATGTGCTTCCTGCGTGACGAGTCCGCCGAGTCGGCGATGGCGACGCTGGAGGCCGCGAAGCCGTATCTGCACCGCATCACCGGTGTCGGTCTGGACTCGGCGGAGGTCGGCCACCCGCCGTCGAAGTTCCGCGAGGTGTACGCGGCGGCGGAGGCGCTCGGTCTGCGCAAGGTCGCCCACGCGGGCGAGGAGGGCCCGCCGGCGTACATCCGTGAGGCCCTGGACGTCCTCGGTGTGGAGCGGGTCGACCACGGGCTGCGCTGCATGGAGGACCCCGAGCTGGTGTCACGCCTCGTGCGTGAGCGGGTGCCGCTCACGCTCTGCCCGCTGTCGAACGTACGGCTGCGGGCGATCGACGTCCTGGAGGACCACCCGCTGGCGTCGATGCTGGCCGCCGGGCTCATGGCGACGGTCAACTCCGACGACCCGGCGTACTTCGGCGGCTACGTGGGCGACACGTTCAACGCGGTGCGGGGTGCGCTGGGGCTGGACCGGGAGCAGCTCCGCACGCTGGCCCGCAACTCCTTCGAGGCGTCGTTCCTGGACGACGACGAGGACCGCAGGGCGCGGTACCTCGCGGAGGTCGAGGCGTACGACTTCGACGCCGAGTAGGGGACGGGGGCGGGTCCGACCGGGCCTGCTTCAGCCCCGGTCGCTCGGGCGGGCCAGGCGGAAGGCCCGGCGGTCGGCGCGGCGGCGGGACGGGACCGGGATCTCGGTGACCTCCTGCTCGGGCGCGCCCATCTGCGGGACGAGGCCCGTGGCGGCGGTCGTCGTACCCGCGAGCACCGCGGCCGGGGCGCCGCCGCGGCGCCGGACGGAGCCGGGGACCAGCGGGCGGCCCGAGGTGTGCAGGGCGACCGCGGTCATCGGGCCCGCGACCAGCAGGAGCAGGGCGCAGAGCACCACGCCCATGCCCGGGTACCCCGCCTGCTCCGACAGGACGCTGCCCATGACCGGGCCGCAGGCCACGCCCAGGGAGGACGCCGATCCGACGAGGACGGCCCAGCGGCCGCGCGGGTCGAGGGAGGCGGCGAGCCCCAGCAGATAGGACAGGACGACCGGGTAGAAGAGGTTCCAGAGGATCTCGCCGGTCGCGAAGGCCGGCAGGCTCCCCGCGCTCGAACTGACCAGGACGCAGCCGGCGATGATCGCCGTCCCGGCCCCGATCGGGACCGCGCGGCCCAGCCGCGAGCCGAGCGCCCCGGCCGCCGTCACACCCGCGAGTCCGGCCCCCAGCGCCACGGCGAAGACCGCGCCGACGGTGACCTCGCCGAGCCCGGCCTGGGTGACGCCGATCCGCCCGCTCACGCCCCAGAGGGCGTTCTGCGCCATGGACCAGAGCAGGATCGCGGCGGCGAGGACGAGGCCCGAACGACGGTGGGGGAGTGGAGAGCCCCTGCCCGGCGTCTCGACGAGACGGTCGGCGTCCGCCCGCCCCGTCCCGTCCGCCAGGCCGCCCGTCAGCGGCCACACCAGGGCCGCCGCCAGTGCGATCGACGCGAACGGCAGCGCGTGGCCGCCGCCGAGGTGCGGCAGGGTGAGGTAGAGCGCGCCGGCCGTGGCCGAGACCGAGAGCAGGCCGAGCGTCGAGGCGCGGTGCGGGTCCTGCTGCGCCGCGATGCCCGCCGCGGCCACCGCCAGCGTCGTACCCGAGCCGAATCCGCCCAGGACGGCGCCGCCGATCACCAGCGGAACGCTCGCGGTGAGCGCCGCCGCGCCGTAGCCGACGCACATGGCCAGCAGTCCGGCCCGGGCCGCCCGTCGCGGCCCGAACCGTTCCACGCGCGCGGCCAGGGTGAAGCCGGCCGCGGCGGAGGCGAGGAGGAGGACCGATCCCACCAGGCCCGCCTGGGCGGGGGTGAGGCCGAGTCCGGCGGAGAGCCGGCCGACGACGGTCGGAAGCAGGTACGGGGCGAGATAACCGGCCGTGAACAGGGCGACGAGGGGCCCCAGGGCACGCGGGCGCGACAACATGGGCGTTCCAGGGAACGAAAGGAGAGGGGGAGGAGCGCCCGGTGTTGCACGGGATCGCGGGACATATGTATCAAGCAACCAAGGGCTCGGAGAAGCCCGGAGAGGCCGAAATCCACCACTTCTTCCTGTGATCTGGGTCACTATGGGTTTGGGGTCGGTTTCCCCGGGTAGATGCGCGAACTTTCCTGACTGCGCCACCCCCGTCACCGGACCCTCATCAGGCACACTGACCTGATCCGCACCACGTTCGGGGAGGTCGCCGTGACCGCAGCAAGGGGAGACCAGCAACGCGACGCCGGGGTCGACCCGTTGGTGTGCCTGCGCGAGCCCACCGACCCCCAGTGCGACGTCTTCCTCACCGGCACGGTCTTCCTCGACATCATCTTCACCGGCCTCGACAGCGCCCCCGTGCGCGGCACCGAGTCGTGGGCCCGCGGCATGGGCTCCAGCCCCGGCGGCGTCGCCAACATGGCCACCGCCCTCGCCCGCCTCGGCCTGCGCACCTCGCTCGCCGCCGCCTTCGGCGACGACCACTACGGCGAGTACTGCTGGGACGCCCTGGAGCAGGGCGAGGGCATCGATCTCTCGCTCTCCCGGACCGTGCCTGGCTGGCACTCCCCGGTCACCGTCTCCATGGCGTACGAGGGCGAGCGCACGATGGTCTCCCACGGCCACGAGGCCCCGCCCCTGGACGGCGCGCTGCCCGCCTACCCGCCGCACGCCCGCGCCGCGGTCGCCTCGCTCGTGCCGGGGCGCGCCGAGGAGTGGGTCGCGCAGGCCGCGCGCGGCGGTGCGAAGGTCTTCGCCGACGTCGGCTGGGACGACACCGGCCGCTGGGACCTGAACGGCCTGAGCGACCTGGAGCACTGCGAGGCGTTCCTGCCCAACGCGCAGGAGGCGATGCGGTACACCCGCACCGACTGCCCCCGGGCCGCCGCCCGCGCGCTCGCGGACAAGGTCCGTTACGCGGTGGTCACCCTGGGTGCGGAGGGTGCCTACGCGGTCGACGGGGCCACCGGCGAGACCGCCGAGGTGCCGGCCATCGAGGTCTCCGCCCTCGACCCGACCGGCGCCGGTGACGTCTTCGTGGCCGGGTTCGTCACCGGGACGCTCGCGGGCTGGCCGCTCGCCGACCGGCTGGCCTTCGCCGGGCTCATCGCGGCGCTGTCGGTGCAGGAGTTCGGCGGCTCGCTCTCCGCGCCCGGCTGGGGCGAGGTCGCCGCCTGGTGGGAGCACGTCCAGGAACACGTCTGCCAGGACCCGGAGGCCCTGCGCGGGCGCTACGCCTTCCTGGAACCCCTGCTCCCCGCGGGCTCCCGTCCCTGGCCGCTGCGCCGTGCGGTCCCGACCATCGGGTTCCGGGCAGCGCAGTCGTAAAAGCCTTCGGCCTTGTCAGTGACAAGTCGTAGGCTTGTAGCCCAGAGGTTGTCGAGCAGCGAGAACCCTGCAACGGGAGGTATGTGCAGGCCACAGTGCCGGCCCATGACTCAGACACCCACAGCCCCCAATGGTGCGCCGGGCGAGACCCGCGCCCACTTCACCGTCCCCGCCAAGCATCCGATGGTGACCGTTCTCGGCTCCGGTGACGCCCTCCTGCGCGTGATCGAGAAGGCGTTCCCGAAGGCCGACATCCATGTCCGGGGCAACCAGGTCAGCGCGGTGGGCGAGGCGGCGGAAGTCGCTCTGATCCAGCGCCTGTTCGACGAGATGATGCTGGTGCTCCGCACCGGACAGCCGATGACGGAGGACGCAGTGGAACGCTCGATCGCCATGCTCAGGGCGAGCGAGAACGGCAAGGCGGAGGCAGGCCAGGAGACCCCGGCCGAGGTGCTCACGCAGAACATCCTCTCCAGCCGCGGCCGCACCATCCGCCCCAAGACCCTCAACCAGAAGCGGTACGTCGACGCGATCGACAAGCACACGATCGTCTTCGGCATCGGCCCCGCGGGCACCGGCAAGACGTATCTGGCCATGGCCAAGGCGGTCCAGGCCCTGCAGTCCAAGCAGGTCACCAGGATCATCCTCACCCGGCCGGCCGTCGAGGCGGGCGAGCGGCTCGGCTTCCTGCCCGGCACGCTCTACGAGAAGATCGACCCGTATCTGCGGCCGCTGTACGACGCGCTGCACGACATGCTCGATCCCGACTCGATCCCGAAGCTGATGGCCTCGGGCACGATCGAGGTCGCGCCGCTGGCCTACATGCGAGGACGGACGCTCAACGACGCGTTCATCATCCTCGACGAGGCGCAGAACACGAACCCCGAGCAGATGAAGATGTTCCTCACCCGCCTGGGCTTCGAATCGAAGATCGTCATCACCGGTGACATCACCCAGGTCGACCTCCCCGGCGGTACGAAGAGCGGTCTGCGTCAGGTCCGGGACATCCTCGACGGAGTCCAGGACGTCCACTTCTCGATGCTCACGTCGCAGGATGTCGTCCGGCACAAGCTCGTCGGCCGTATCGTCGACGCGTACGAGCAGTACGACAGCCGCAACGGGAAGTAGCGCAGAAGCACCATGTCGATCGACGTCAACAACGAGTCCGGAACCGAGGTCGACGAGCAGGCGATCCTCGACATCGCCCGCTACGCCCTCGCGCGGATGCGCATCCACCCGCTCTCCGAGCTCTCGGTGATCGTCGTGGACGCGGAGGCGATGGAGCAGCTCCACATCCAGTGGATGGACCTGCCGGGCCCGACGGACGTCATGTCCTTCCCGATGGACGAGCTGCGCCCGCCGACGAAGGACGACGAGGAGCCCCCGCAGGGGCTCCTCGGCGACATCGTGCTCTGCCCCGAGGTCGCCACCCAGCAGGGCAAGGACGCGCCGACGCAGCACTCCATGGACGAGGAGCTCCAGCTCCTCACCGTCCACGGAGTGCTGCACCTGCTCGGCTACGACCACGAGGAGCCCGACGAGAAGGCCGAGATGTTCGGCCTGCAGGCGGCCATCGTCGACGGCTGGCGTGCCGAGAAGGGCCTCACCGGCCCGTCCCCCGCGCCGACCGTCTCCTGAGCCCCCGATGAACGCTTCGCTGATTCTCGGCGCGGTCGGCCTGGTGATCGTCGCCTGGCTGGCCGCGTGTGCCGAGGCCGGTATCGCACGCGTCTCCAGCTTCCGCGCCGACGAGGCCGTACGGTCGGGGCGGCGCGGCGCCGAGAAGCTCGCGCAGGTCGCCTCCGACCCCACCCGCTACCTCAACGTGGCGCTGCTCGTGCGCGTCTCCTGCGAGATGGCGGCCGGGGTCCTCGTCACGTACGCCTGTCTGGAGGAGTTCTCCGAGACCTGGGAGGCACTGCTCGTCGCCATCGCGGTGATGGTGCTGGTGTCGTACGTGGCCGTCGGCGTCTCGCCGCGCACCATCGGCCGGCAGCACCCGCTGAACACGGCGACCGCCTCCGCGTACGTCCTGCTGCCGCTGGCCCGGATCATGGGCCCGATCCCCCAGCTGCTCATCCTCATCGGCAACGCGCTCACCCCCGGCAAGGGCTTCCGCAAGGGCCCCTTCGCCTCGGAGGCCGAGCTGCGGGCGATGGTCGACCTCGCCGAGCAGGAGTCGTTGATCGAGGACGAGGAGCGCCGGATGGTGCACTCCGTCTTCGAGCTCGGCGACACGCTCGTACGGGAGGTCATGGTGCCCCGCACCGACCTGATCTGCATCGAGCGGTTCAAGACCGTCCGTCAGGCGCTCACGCTCGCGCTGCGTTCCGGCTTCTCGCGGATCCCCGTCACGGGTGAGAACGAGGACGACATCGTCGGCATCGTGTATCTGAAGGACCTGGTCCGCAAGACGCACATCAACCGCGACGCCGAGGCCGACCTCGTCTCCACGGCGATGCGCGCCGCCGCCTTCGTGCCGGACACCAAGAACGCCGGCGACCTGCTGCGCGAGATGCAGCAGGAGCGCAACCACGTCGCCGTCGTCATCGACGAGTACGGCGGCACGGCCGGGATCGTCACGATCGAGGACATCCTGGAGGAGATCGTCGGCGAGATCACCGACGAGTACGACCGCGAGCTCCCGCCGGTCCAGGAGCTGGGCGACGACCGCTTCCGCGTCACCGCCCGCCTCGACATCGGGGACCTCGGCGAGCTGTACGGCTTCGGCCCGGACGAGTACGACGACGAGGACGTGGAGACCGTCGGCGGACTGCTGGCCAAGGCGCTGGGCCGGGTGCCGATCGCGGGTGCGAAGGCGAAGGTGGAGCTGCCGGACGGCCGCACCCTGCGGCTGACGGCCGAATCCCCGGCAGGCCGGCGGAACAAGATCGTCACCGTCCTCGTGGAACCGGAGGAGAAGCCGGAATGACCCCCGACCAGCTGCGTGCCTTCTGCCTGGACTTCAACGACGCGACGGAGGAGTTCCCCTTCGGGCCGGACACCTCCGTCTTCAAGGTCGCCGGGAAGATGTTCGCGCTGGCCTCGCTCGACGGCCGGCCGCTGAGCGTCAACCTCAAGTGCGAGCCGGAGGAAGCCGTACGGCTCCGCGAGGAGTATCCGGCCGTCGCCCCCGGCTATCACATGAACAAGCGCCACTGGAACACCGTGACGGTCGGCGGGCTCCCGGACCGGATGGTCCGGGAGCTCATCGAGGACTCCTACGATCTGGTGGTCGCGGGCATGCCGAAGGCGGTACGACTCCGCCTCGACCGGCCGTAGACGCCCCCTGGTTCAGGACCGCCGCCGCAGTCCCAGGCCGATCAGCGCCGCCGTCACGAGCACGATCGCCGCGTCCAGGGCGAGGACCGTGCGGACCCCTCCGTACAGGTCCTCGCCCGTCGTGGCGAGCACCCCGAGCAGCGGGATCCCGACGGTGAGACCGACCTGCTGGGTGGTGGTGACCAGGCCGGTCGCCAGGCCCTGCTCCTCGTCCGGGACGCCGGACGTGACGGTCACCCCGTACGAGATGATCGCGCCGAGGTGGCACATGGACGCCAGCGAGACGCCGACCCCCGCGAGGATCGCGCCCGACTCCGTGCCGATGGCGAGCAGCGTCGCCACGAACAGTCCCTGCCCCGCGAGCGAGAGGACCAGGACGCGTCGCGCGCCGAACCGGCCGATCGCCTTCGGGGCGATCGTCCCGGCGAACACGGACACCACGCCCTGCACACCGAAGACGAGGCCGGTGGCGAAGGCCGAGAGCCCCAGCGTCTCCTGCAGGTACAGGGTCAGCACGAAGATGACGGTGGACATCATCGAGAAGGTGATCAGACCGCCCAGGTTTCCGAACGCGATCGTCCGGCGGCGCAGCATCGGCAGCGAGACCAGCGGGGCCGCATGCCTCGACTCGACGACCACGAACACGCCGAGCAGCAGCACCCCGGCCACCAGCGTCACCAGGACGTCCGCGCCGCCGAAGCCGCGTTCGGCCGCCGTCGACAGGGCGTAGATCAGGGAGAGCAGACCACCCGTCACGGTCACCGCGCCCGGCACGTCGAGCCGGGGCCGGTCGGTAGTGCGCGACTCGGGCAGCAGGCCCGGTGCCAGCGGCAGCACGATCAGCGTGAACAGGGCGAGCAGGCCCATCGTCGAGCGCCAGCCGAGGGTGTCGGTCATGACACCGCCGAGGACCATGCCGATCGTGAAGCCGAGCGAGAGCAGGGTGCCCGAGATACCGAGCGCCCGGTCGCGCTGCGGGCCTTCCGGGAACGTGGTGGTCAGCAGGGACATGCCGGTCGGCACGATCGCCGCCGCGCCCAGGCCCTGCAGGGCGCGTCCGGCGAGGAACGAGGCGGGGTCCCAGGCGAAGGTGGCGAGCAGCGAGGCCGCGCCGAAGAGCGCGAGTCCCGCGAGGAACAGCTTCTTGCGCCCGTACAGGTCGCCGATGCGGCCGAACAGGAGCAGGAACCCGCCGGACGGCAGGGCGAACGCGGTCACCGCCCACTGCAGCGCGGACGCGTCGAGACCGAGATCGGCACCGAGCACGGGCAGCGCCACGTTCAGTACGGAGAAGTCCAGCGCCACCATGAACTGGGCGGCGCACAGCACGAAGAGGATGAGCCGGGAGCGGCCGGTCAGGGCCGGCTGGGTCGGGTTCGGGGGAGCGAGGGTCGTTGCCATGGCAACCACCCTCGGCGCGCGGGAACAACCGTGGGGAGCGGGAACTTATCCTGTTGGTCGCACCACCACGCATCCCGGGGGAGAAGCACACGTGGCCACAGCGGTCGAGAGCGCCGACGCCAAGGGACACCGACTGGCCGAACTGCGCGAGTTCCTGATGAGCCGTCGGGCCCGGGTCACCCCGGCCGAGGCCGGTCTGCCGGACGGCGGAGCCCGCCGCCGGACGCCCGGCCTGCGCCGCGAGGAGGTCGCCGTCCTCGCGGGCGTCGGGGTCTCCTGGTACCAGTGGCTGGAGCAGGGCCGGGACATCACGGTCTCGCCGCAGGTACTCGACTCGGTGGCGCGGGTACTGCGGCTCAGCGGGGCGGAGCGGCGCCACCTGTACGTCCTCGCCGGACTCAACCCGCCCGCGCCGGAGGTCGATCCGGAGGCGCGGGACATGTGCGCGGGGCTGCGCCGGCTGATCGACGCGTGGATGCCGTTCCCGGCGCACATCATGGACGCCTACTGGAACACGATCATGTACAACGACTCGGCGGCCGTCGTCCTCGGGATGCGTCCCGAGATCTCGCAGAACTGCCTGGTCTCGTTCTTCACCGACCCGATCTACCGCTCCCGGTCGACCGACTGGCAGCGGCTCGCCCCGCAGGTCGTCGCCCAGTTCAGGGCGGCCTGCTCGGAGTGCCCCGACGACGAGGGCTTCCGCACGGTGGTGGAGGAGGCGAAGGCGGTGAGCGAGGAGTTCGCCGAGCTGTGGGAGCGACGGGACATCTCCCCGGGCGGCCAGATCCGCAAGGAGATCGAGCACCCCCTCGTCGGCGTCCTGCACGTGGAGTCCACGCAGCTGCGGGTGCCGGCGCGCCCCGACCTGACGATCATCATGCACACCCCGCTGCCGCAGGGCGACACGGCCGCGAAGCTGGAATGGCTGGTCTCCCCGGAGGGTCGGCGCGGGGCGATGTACCCGATCGCGGGCTGAGCCGGGTCCTGGCGTACGGCCCTGTCAGCGGGTCCGTATATTCTCCTGGCGATCCGGCCGTCCCTCACCGTGCGCCGGGCTTGTCCCATCACCCTCTTACCCGCAAAGGGCTCATTCACCATGCGCACTCGCATCCGCCACGGACTGGCCGCCGCTCTCGCGGTCTCCGCGCTCTCCCTCACCGCCGCCTGCGGTGGCGGTGACGCCAAGGACGGCGCGAAGAAGGACACCGACAAACCGGCCGCCACCACGTCCGCGGCGCCCACCTCCGAGGCGCCGGCCACGCCGCTGACGGCCGCCCAGATGAAGGCCGCGGTTCTCGAGGTGAAGGACCTGCCGGCGGGTTGGAAGAGCGGCTCGGCCGACACCGACCAGATCCAGCCGAAGGCGGACAAGACGGAGTGCCAGCCTCTCGCCGGCCTGATGGCCGACACCATCGCAGGGGCGACGATGGGCCCGTCCGGTAGCTTCGAGCGGACCAGCGACACGACCGGCCTCGACAGCCAGGTCTTCACCTTCCCGGCCACCGGCGCCACGGACTTCGTCAAGGCGCTCGGCACCTCGCTGGATACCTGCAAGGGGTTCGCCGCCGACCTCCAGGGTATGAAGATGACCGTCACCGCCGAGAAGCTCAACGGTCCGAAGGCCGGCGAGGAGTCGCATGCCTTCCGGCTGAAGATGAAGATCGCCGACCTCGCCATGAACGTCGAGTCGAACATGCTCGTCGTGCGGCAGGGCACCGGCGTCGTCCGGATCTCCCACGTGCCGCCGAACGCCTCCGGCCACAAGGACTTCGACGCCCTCGCGAAGCTCGCCACCGACAAGTTCGTCAAGGGCGCGCAGAGCTGAGTCGATGCCCCGACCTATGCTCGGGGCATGACACTCAACCCCGACCACGGCGATCTCGGCGCCGAGGACCTCAAGATCATCACGCTGGCGCGCAGCGCCCGCGCCCGCAACGGTGTGCCCGAGGGCGCGGCGGTACGGGACGAGACCGGCCGCACGTACGTGGCAGGGACCGTGGCTCTGGAGTCGCTCAAGCTGAGCGCGCTCCGGACCGCGGTCGCGATGGCCGTGGCCAGCGGTGCCCAGTCCCTGGAGGCCGCGGCCGTCGTCTCGACCGCCGACGCCGCCTCCGACGAGGACCGTGCGGCGGTGCGTGACCTCGGTGGGCCCGAGACCCCGGTGCTGCTCGCCGGCCCCGACGGGCAGCTGCGCGCCGCGGTCACCGCGGGCTGAGGTCCGACGGGAGACTCGGAGGGGGCCCGGCGACATGCCGGGCCCCCTTCGCGCGTCTGTGAACAATCAACGAAGCCCCTCTTGTCTTCCCCGGTCCGTTGCGCGTCAATGACAGCGGTCCGTCCGACGGACCGTCAGATCGACGCCTTCACGCAGCGTCCGCACCCCTGCGTGCTTCATCGGGAAGGGGTACGACCTCATGAGAGGCAGCAACTTAGGAATCGGTGCGGTCCTCGCGGGCGCGCTCGCCGTGACCGGACTCGCCTTCGCCCCGGCGGCGGCCGCCGTCACTCCGGGGACCGCCACGGCCACGTACGACTGCGGGATCTGGGGCGGCGGTCTCGCCACCCTCCAGGCCACGCAGAGCGGCACGGCCGCGACGATCACCCTCACCTCGGCCGTCAAGACGCCGGTCTCGGTCGGCGCCGACACCATCAACGCCCGGCTGACGATGGCCAAGGGCGGTGGCGGCACCCGTGTCTTCAGCGGCCAGAAGAACCCGGCGCTCGCCGCGAACCAGTCCGTCACCATCGGTCCGCTCAATGGGACCGTGGCCGTCGGCGACAGTCTCGACTCGTACTTCGCGGGCACCGCGCTCACCATGACGATCTTCGGGGTGACCGTGAACTGCGATGCGGTCACCTCGCAGTCGCCCGGGCCGTTCGTCTTCTGACGGGCCCTGCCGCACCATTCACCGGCGTCGCCTGAGGCGGCGCCGGTACCTGTGTTGCGCACGCGCCTGACCAGGCAAAACGTCGATCTTGACATTATCTGATGGGCCATCAGTCGGTGCATTTCGATTCCATTGACTTCTCCTCGCGCGCGGCCGTCAATGGCGCCCTCTCATCCCTCAGGAGGGGGCACACATGGCATTGAGAACCCCGACCCGAAGACGGCGCTGGACCGCCGCGCTCGGCGTCGCCGCGCTCGCGGTCGCGAGCGGCGCGCTGGCCGCTCCGGCCGGCGCCCTGGCGACCGCGTCCCAGGCGGTGGACTTCCCCACGCACTGCGTCCCGCCGCCGATCGCCGGCATCCCGCCCATCGACGGCACCACGACCGCCGAGATCACCGTGGACAAGCCCACGCCCAAGGTCGGCGACACGGTCACGGTCACCTACAAGGTCACCAAGCCCGCCGCGTCCAACCCGGTCGACCTGGCCCTCCCGGCCGACATCATGACCCCGAGCGGCAAGGTCGTCCTCGGTGGCGCCCAGTCCGGCGCGATCACCGTCACCGGGCCCAAGAAGAACGACCCGGTCCCCGGCAAGGGCGCGTTCCCGCCGTTCTCGATGACCGGCACGTTCACGGTCACCGCGCCCGGCTCGATCACCCTCTCGCCCGGCGACTACAACATCCACACCAGCTACATCATGGAGCTGGACACCCCCTGTACGGTCACCAACCCGCCCGCCCCCGTCTCCGAGACGATCACGGCGAGCGCGCAGCCGGGTGCCAACGAGCGCAACATCTCGCTCGGCACGCCCTCCGGCGCACCGGGCGTCCGGGTCACCGTGACCGGCGCCAAGTTCACCCCGCTCGCCGAGGTCACCGTCGTCGGCCGCTCCGGCGCGGCGGAGACCGCCGACCGGATGACCGTCACGACCGACAGCCAGGGCGGCTTCACCGCCCGTCTGATGGTCAACGACAAGGCGACCACCGGAGTCGTGGCGTACGAGGGGACGGCCTGGGACCCGGAGAAGGGCGCCGGACCGGCCGCGTACACCGTCATCGACGACACCCCGCAGCCGCCGAACAGCCAGAAGCTCACGGCGGCCGTCACGGCGGGCGAACTGTCGATGACCCAGGCCGGCGACACGGTCCAGCTGTCGTCCGTCGACTTCGGTCAGGGCGGCGCGGCGACCGGCGATCTGAAGACGGTGACGGTCAAGGACTTCCGCGGCGGCCCCGCGGGCTGGTCCCTGACCGGCAAGGTCACCGACTTCACCGGCCCCGGCGGCTCCATCGGCGCCGGAAAGCTCAGCTGGACCCCTGCCTGCACCACCAAGGCCGGCAGCCCCAGCACCTGCGTCCCCGGCTCGGCGGGCACGGTCGGCAGCGGCGGGGCGACCCTCGCCTCGACCCCGAATGGCACGGTCACCGGCGGTGAGTTCACCGTCGACGCCAAGGTCTCCCTCGACGTCCCGGCGTTCACCGCGCCCGGCTCGTACGCGGGCGTCCTGACGCTCACGCTCAGCTGATCCACAGCGAAACAGCGGGCCGGGCGCGCACCCGGTCGGCCCGCTCCGACCCCGGGGGGTTCCGCACCGTGCGCACCAAGCTGTACGTCCTCCTCGTCGCGGCAGCGCTCGTGCTGCTCGGCGCGCCCGCCGCCCAAGCCGCCGAGAACGGCGAGTGGGCGGTCTACCCGGCCGCCTCCCGACTCGGGAGCCGGCCGTACTTCTATCTCGCGGCCGACCCCGGGACGACCCTGACCGACCGTGTCACCGTCACCAACAAGACGGGTGCGCCGCTCACCTTCCGCATCTACGGGGCCGACGCCTACAACACCGAGCGAGACGGCGGCTTCGCCGTCCGCACCAGCCAGGAGAAGCAGACCGGCGCCGGCGCCTGGATCACGCCCGAACGGACCCGCGTCACGGTCCCGCCCCGCTCCTCCGTCACCGTGCCCTACACCCTCGCCGTCCCCGAGGACGCCGAGCCCGGCGACCACCCCGGCGCCGTCGTCGCCCTCGACGAGCGCGTGGAGGCCGGCGGCAAGGGCTCCGTCGCGGTCGGCGTGCAGCGCGCCGTCGGAGCCAGGGTCTACCTCCGGGTCAACGGCCCCACCGTCCCGGCCCTCGCCGTCGAGGACGTCACCCTCGACCAGGACCGGCCGCTCGTCCCCGGCGCGGGCACGAGCACCGCCCTCATCTCGTACACCCTGCACAACCGCGGCAACGTGACCCTCAACCCCAAGGTCGCCCTGCGCGCCGAGGGGGTCTTCGGCCGCACCCTGCTCGCCCGGGATCTGGCGAAGATCCCCTCGGAGCTGCTGCCCCGGCAGAAGATCCGGCTCACCGAGCGCTGGACGGGATCACCGCAGTTCGACTGGGGCGAGGTGACCCTGACGGCCACCGCGAAGGACGTCCGGGAGTCCGGGCGCGCCTCCTTCCTCGCCCTGCCCTGGCTCGCCGCCGCGGCCGTGATCGCCGGGGGAGTCGCGGCGCTGATCGGGCTGCGGGTCCGGCGTCGCAGGGTCCCTGACGGGCACTGAGTACGTGACGACGTCCCGCATCGGGGAGAATGGCCCCCATGAGCGCTCGTAACCAAGAATCCGAAGCCGTCCACCGGGCCGGCTTCGCCTGCTTCGTCGGCCGCCCCAACGCGGGCAAGTCCACTCTCACGAACGCTCTGGTCGGCCAGAAGGTGGCGATCACCTCCAACCGGCCGCAGACCACCCGGCACACCGTCCGCGGCATCGTGCACCGCCCGGACGCGCAGCTGATCCTGGTGGACACCCCAGGGCTCCACAAGCCGCGCACCCTCCTGGGCGAGCGGCTCAACGACATCGTGCGGACGACGTGGGCCGAGGTCGACGTGATCGGCTTCTGCCTGCCCGCCGACCAGAAGCTCGGCCCCGGCGACCGCTTCATCGCCAAGGAGCTCGCCGGGATCAAGAAGACCCCGAAGGTCGCGATCATCACCAAGACCGACCTGGTCGACTCCAAGACGCTCGCCGAGCAGCTCATCGCCGTCGACCAGCTCGGCAAGGAGCTGGGCTTCGAGTGGCAGCAGATCGTCCCCGTATCGGCGGTCGGCGACAAGCAGGTCCAGCTCGTCGCGGACCTGCTGATCCCGCTCCTGCCGGAGTCCCCGCCGCTCTACCCGGAGGGCGACCTCACGGACGAGCCGGAGCAGGTGATGGTCGCGGAGCTGATCCGCGAGGCCGCGCTGGAAGGCGTACGGGACGAGCTGCCGCACTCGATCGCCGTCGTGGTCGAGGAGATGATCCCGCGCGAGGACCGCCCGGCGGACAAGCCGCTGCTCGACATCCACGCGAACGTCTACATCGAGCGCCCCAGCCAGAAGGGGATCATCATCGGCCCGAAGGGCAGCCGCCTGAAGGAGGTCGGGATGAAGTCCCGCAAGCACATCGAGGCGCTGCTGGGGACCCCGGTCTTCCTGGACCTCCACGTCAAGGTCGCGAAGGACTGGCAGCGGGACCCCAAGCAGCTGCGGAAGCTGGGCTTCTAGCGACAGCGACACCGGCCCGGCCGCATCCGGACGAACCGCCCTACGCCCCTTCCCTCAGGACCCTCGCGATCAGCGCGCGCTGCGCGTCCGTCAGGCGCGGGTCGCCGCAGCGGATCGTCTCGCCGTCGACCGTGATCTCGTACGAGAAGCCGTCGGGCACACCCCGGACGTCGCCGTCGCCCTCCCGGAGGACGGCGACGGCCAGGGTGTGCCAGTCCCCGGCGTCCGCCCGGCCGGAGGTGTCCACCTCGGCCGACCGCTCGATGCCCGCGAAGCCGCCGGTGCGCCGCACTCGAATACGCATGCCGCAGGTCTATCAGTCCGTCGGTACGCCGACGGCTCCCCAGGCCTTCAGCACGGCCTGGATCTCCTCCCCGTCCCCGTACCGGGCATTCGCCGCCGCGACCGTGGCCGCCGCGAACTCGGAGAACCGGGTCTCGGGCGTGAGCACCCCGCCCGTCATCACGTCGTACCAGATCTGGCCTGCCCGCTCCCACGCCTTGCCGCCCAGCTCGGTCGCCGCCAGGTAGAACGCGTGGTTCGGGATGCCCGAGTTGATGTGCACCCCGCCGTTGTCCCGGCTCGTGCGGACGTAGTCGTCCATGTGGCCCGGCTGCGGGTCCTTGCCGAGGACGTCGTCGTCGTACGCCGTGCCCGGAGCCTTCATCGAGCGCAGCGCCGTCCCCTCCACGTTCGGGTGGAAGAGGCCCTCGCCGATCAGCCAGTCGGCTTCCTGCGCGCTCTGGCCCAGGGTGTACTGCTTCACCAGGGAGCCGAAGACGTCCGAGACGGACTCGTTGAGCGCGCCCGACTGACTGAAGTACTCCAGGTTCGCCGTGTACTGCGTGAAGCCGTGGGCCAGCTCGTGGCCGATCACGTCCACGGGGAGGGTGAAGTCGAGGAAGATCTCGTCGTCGCCGTCGCCGAACACCATCTGCTCGCCGTTCCAGAACGCGTTGCCGTAGTTCCGGTCGTAGTGGACCGTCGCCAGGAGCGGCAGCCCCGCGCCGTCGATCGAGTCCCGCTCGAAGGCCTTGAGGAAGAGGTCGAAGGTGGCGCCGAGGCCGGCGTACGCGCGGTTGACCGTGGCGTCCCCGGTGGCCTCCTGGCCCTCGCCGCGGACCTCGGTACCCGGCAGCTCCGTGCCGCCCTGGGCGTCGTACACCGTGCGCCGTGGGCGGGCCGGCTCCGTGGGCGCCACGGCCGAGGCCGCGCCGGGCAGCGAGAGGACACGGCTGGTCCGGTTCATGGCGTCGGCGACCAGCGTGCGCCGGGCGACCGCAGCGACGGCCGGGTCGGCGGAGGCGGCGAGGTGCTCCAGAAGGTGGGGCGGCACGATCGTGCAGAAGACCGGGTGGGTGGGTACGTACGCGTGGGAGGTCATGCCAGCAATGTGGCACTGGGTCACGTCACTGTCACTAGAGGCGACCATGATCCGCGAAATGGAGTGATTCGTCACCCTTTCCTATTGACGCACCGGTCGTCCCGCATACTGAAACGGACGTCCGCTCCCAGGCGGACCTGAGCTAGGCTGCGGCACATCATGCGTTTCGGGCTGCTTCTCCTTAGCTGCCGCGGCGAGGGCCTGTAGTCGTAGGCCGACCCCCTCCCCGCGGGATCTGGTGTTGCGTTCGACCAGTCGGCCTCCCCCAAGCTCTCGACTCCGTTCGAGCAGGGGGACCCCCACTCCCGCTGGACCCGAGGAGCCCTACGCAATGTCTCAGCCCGTTGGCCGTCCGACGCCCATCACCAACGCCACCCAGATGCAGAAGCCGTCCGGGATGCCGATCCACAAGTACGGCCGGTACGAGGCCGTACAGATCCCCGATCGCACCTGGCCCGAGCAACGCATCACCAAGGCTCCCCGCTGGCTGTCGACCGATCTGCGCGACGGCAACCAGGCGCTGATCGACCCCATGAGCCCCGCCCGCAAGCGCGAGATGTTCGACCTGCTGGTGCGCATGGGCTACAAGGAGATCGAGGTCGGCTTCCCGTCCTCCGGCGAGACCGACTTCAACTTCGTACGCTCCATCATCGAAGAGGGCGCGATCCCGGACGACGTCACCATCTCCGTGCTGACCCAGGCCCGCGAGGACCTGATCGAGCGGACCGTGGAGTCCCTGGTGGGCGCCAAGCGCGCCACCGTCCACCTGTACAACGCCACCGCGCCCACCTTCCGCCGGGTCGTCTTCCGCGGCTCGAAGGAGGACATCAAGCAGATCGCCGTCGACGGCACGCGGCTGGTCATGGAGTACGCGGACAAGCTGCTGGGCGACGAGACCGTCTTCGGCTACCAGTACAGCCCGGAGATCTTCACCGACACCGAGCTGGACTTCGCCCTGGAGGTCTGCGAGGCGGTCTGTGACGTCTGGCAGCCCGAGGAGGGCCGCGAGATCATCCTCAACCTGCCCGCCACCGTGGAGCGTTCGACGCCGTCCACGCACGCGGACCGGTTCGAGTGGATGTCCCGGAACCTGACCCGCCGCGCGTACGTCTGCCTGTCCGTCCACCCGCACAACGACCGCGGTACGGCGGTGGCGGCCGCCGAGCTGGCCATCATGGCCGGCGCCGACCGCATCGAGGGCTGCCTGTTCGGCCAGGGCGAGCGCACCGGCAACGTCGACCTGGTGACGCTGGGCATGAACCTGTTCTCGCAGGGCGTCGACCCGCAGATCGACTTCTCGCAGATCGACGAGATCCGTCGCACCTCCGAGTACTGCAACCAGATGGAGGTCCACCCGCGCCACCCCTACGCGGGCGACCTGGTCTACACCGCCTTCTCCGGCTCCCACCAGGACGCCATCAAGAAGGGCTTCGACGCCATGGAGGCCGACGCGGCCGCCGCCGGCAAGACCGTGGACGACATCGAATGGGCGGTGCCGTACCTGCCCATCGACCCGAAGGACGTCGGCCGCTCCTACGAGGCCGTGATCCGGGTCAACTCGCAGTCCGGCAAGGGCGGTATCGCGTACGTCCTGAAGAACGACCACAAGCTGGACCTGCCGCGCCGGATGCAGATCGAGTTCTCGAAGATCATCCAGCAGAAGACCGACACCGAGGGCGGCGAGGTCACCCCCGCCGCGATCTGGTCCGTCTTCCAGGACGAGTACCTGCCGAACCCGGACAACGCCTGGGGCCGTATCCAGCTGCGTTCCGGCCAGACCACCTCCGACACGGACGGCACGGACACGCTGACCGTCGAGGCGGTCGTGGACGGCGCCGACACCGTCCTGAGCGGCTCCGGCAACGGTCCGATCTCGGCCTTCTTCGCCGCCCTGCAGGCGATCGGGGTGGACGCCCGCCTGCTGGACTACCAGGAGCACACGATGAGCGAGGGCGCCTCCGCGCAGGCCGCCTCGTACATCGAGTGCGCGATCGACGGCAAGGTCCTGTGGGGCATCGGCATCGACGCCAACACCACCCGCGCCTCGCTGAAGGCCGTCATCTCGGCCGTCAACCGCGCGGCGCGCTGACCGGCCGCGTTCGTCCCCGTCACCCTTTCAGGTCGACTTGAGGGGTGGCGTCGCGAGGGGGCTCGCCCCAAAGGGGGGGCCCCCATACGCAACACGTGGCGGGTG
>NZ_JBHTTQ010000025.1:0-79386 GCF_042794475.1 Streptomyces sp. NPDC056527 | reverse complement strand
AGGAGGAGCTGGTCGCCCCGCCGACAGGGCAGGGGCTGATCCGTCGTTGCCGCCGCCGTCGGCCGGCGCGTGGCGCGATGGCCTGGGTCCGCCCCGCGCCGGACGACTTCGTCCGCGTCAGCCGCGCAGCGCCGAGGCGAAGATCTTCGGCAGGGCGGTCCAGCGGGGTGCCGCCGCGAAGTCGGCGAGGAGCCGGCCCGTGGTGGCCGCGGTGCGGTTGGTGACGAACCACGGGGGCCTGGGCGACATGACCGGCTGCCCGTGCAGCAGGGCGCGGGGCGCCGGCCTGAACGGGCCTCGGACGACGGTGCGCTCCGGCCCGTCCAGGAGGAGGGCGTTGTGCACGACGCCGATGCCGCTCTGCACGTCGTCGAGGGTGTGGCCGGGGAAGGCGCCCCAGGTCGCGGTGGCGGTGAGATATCCGACCCCGGTCCACGCGTTCAACGCGACCGTCCCGTAACGAAGTTCGGCGATGGCGTCGTCGAGCGCGGGTCCGAGCGCGGCGAGGGTGCCGGGATGCGCGATCAGGTTCGCGCCCAGGGTGCCGGCGAGCCTCTCGTTGGCGGTGCGGACCGCCTCGTCGAGGAACTGCCGGCCCTCACCGGGCAGCTCCAGGACGCCGAGGACCGGACCGAAATGCTCGGTGGTCAGGGCCGGACCGGGATCCGACGGGTCGAGACCCGTGATCAGCACCCGGCCTCCGCCGATGCGTTCCGCGTCGGGGTACGACGCGAGGGCCCGGCCCACCCGGTCGTCGCTGCCCGGGTAGTACGCGGCACGGGCCGGCGCGTCGGACAGCGCCGCCCGCACATGGGCGAGGAAGCGGTCCTTCTGCGGCCAGTCGGAGCTGATGACGACCACCTGGCTCGCCACGCAGTTGTAGCCGCCGTTGTGCAGCTTCTGGGTGGCGATGTGCTCGGCCTGGTAGCGCATGTCCGCCTCGGACCAGTCGCCCGGTATCACGATCGTCGGTGAGACCCCGCCCAGTTCGCTGGTGACCGGCTTGCCGAGCAGCGGCGTCCCCGCCTTCCTGCGGGCCGCGCCCTCCTCTCCCGTACCGAAGACGATCGCGTCATGGGTCGCCGCGCTGCCGGTCATGTGGACATGGTCGACCTTCGGGTGGTGCACGAGGTACGAGCCGACGTCGGCGCCGCCGGTGAGGATACGGACCGCGCCGAGGTCGACGAGCGGGGCGAGGACGTGACGGAAGACGTCGAGGAGGCCGTCGGTGACCGGGTTGAGCTTCAGGGCCACGACCCGGTTGTTCGCGTACAGCTCGTACAGCACGTCCAGGATCGGGATCGAGGTGATGTTCCCCGCGCCGAGGACGACACCCACGCCCCCGGTGTCGGCCGGGCGGCGAAGTGCCAGGCCCGCTCCCGCGCGCACGCTCTCCTTCGTGACGCCGGGCGGCATCCACACCTCGGCGCTGAAGCCGTTCAGCAGCAGCTGGTCGTAGACGCCGTGCGGCAGCACCCGTACGGCCACCCGCCCGCCGGGCGCCCGGCCGACGGTGAACCCGTCGACGGGACTGCGGTCCTCCTCCAGGGCTTCGACGCTCGCGGCGAGCGCCGCGCAGGAGGTGAGCACCGGGTACGGGCCGGTGATCCACTCCTCGCCGGTGAGGGGGCTGCCGACCGGGAGACGCTTGTACGCGACGGCCGCGCGCACCCACGCCTCCGCCTCGCGGGCGGTGGCCGCGTGCACCTGTTCCAGGAGTTCGCGCCGCCTGGCGAGGCCGCAGGCGGCCCAGGCGGTCTCGCCCCGGACCAGGTCGTCCAGCGCCCTGTCGACCTCCCGCACCCGGTCGGCGAGGGGCGCGGAGACGGTCATCGCATGGCTCCCTTGACGAGGTCGGCGGCCTTCTCCGCGGCCATGATCGTGGGCGCGTTGGTGTTGCCACGAGGGACCGACGGCAGGACGGAGGCGTCCACGACCCGCAGGCCCGGTACGTCGTACACGCGCAGCTCGGGGTCGACCACCGCGCCGATGGCACAGGTCGACGTCGGGTGGTACAGCGTCTGCCCGGACCGCTGCGCCCAGGCGAGCAGGTCCGCGTCGGAGGCCGAGGCCGACGGCACCTCTCCGTACGGACCCGTGACGAGATCCGCGACCGCCGACTGCGCCGCGATCTCCAGGGCGATCCTGATCCCGGCGACGATGGACTGCCGGTCCTCGGACGTCGTCAGGTAGTTGTGCACGATCCGCGGTGCGGCGTCCGGGCGCGGCGAGCGCAGGGTGACGGCGCCACGGCTGGTCGGGGCCACCACGCAGGGGCCGAAGGCGAAGCCGTGCTCGGTGGGCGCGCCGAGCCCCTCCTGGTGGAAGAGGACCGGGGCCGCGTGGAACTGGATGTCGGGGGCGGTCAGTTCGTCGCGGCTGCGGAAGAAGCCGCCGGCCTCCCCGACGTTGGAGGTGAGCGGGCCGCGCCCCTCGCCCTGGAGCAGCGCCGCGTTCGCCGGACTCGCCGCCGCGATCAGGGACTCGGCGTCCGTACGGAAGTTCAGCAGAGTCATGTAGTGGTCCTGCAGCCCCTGGCCGACGGGAAGATCACGCACCACAGCGACACCGAAGGCGGCCAGCGTGTCGGCCGGTCCGATCCCGGACAGCATGAGCAGCTTCGGCGACTCGTAGGCGCCGGCGGACACGATGACCTCGTGCTCGGCGCGGACGACCTCGATCGTGCCGCCGCGCTCGACCTCCACGCCGACCGCCCGGCCGTCCTCGATCACGACCCGGTGGGCGTGGGCCGAGGAGAGCACGGTCAGATTCGGGCGTTCCAGGGCCGGGTGGAGGTAGGCGACGGATGCGCTGCAGCGCAGGCCGCCGCGCTGCGTGAGCTGGTAGCGCCCGACACCGAACTGCGTGTCGCCGTTGAAGTCCTCGTTCGCCTTGTGCCCGGCCTGCTCGGCGGCCCGTACGAACGCCGAGGCGAGCGGGTGCACGGACCGGCCGTCGCTGACCGTCAGCGGACCCCCCGCTCCGTGGAAGCCGTCCTCGCCCCGCTCGTTGTCCTCCGAGCGCCTGAAGTACGGCAGCACCTCGTCGTACGACCAGCCGGTGGCTCCGGCCGCGGCCCAGCCGTCGTAGTCGGCGCGGTTGCCCCGGATGTAGATCATGGCGTTGAGGGAGCTGGAGCCGCCGAACACCTTGCCCCGGGGGAGATAGGTCCGCCGACCGCCGATCCCCGGCTCCGGGTCGGAGTCGAGGTCCCAGTCGAGCGCGGACTTGAACAACTGCGGGAAGGCGGCCGGTACATGGATCTCCTGCGCGGTGTCGGGGCCGCCCGCCTCGATCAGAGCCACTCGGACGTCGGGGTCCTCCGACAGCCGCGCCGCGAGCACGCAGCCCGCGGATCCGGCGCCGACGATGACGTAGTCGTACATGTTCATCCCGTCCCTTGAATGAAGAATGCCTGTAACGAACGAAGGTGTGCGGACTCCGCGCCGGTACGCGCGCGATCCGCGTCGGGCGGCTAGGCCCCGGGAGCCCGGTGCCGCCCTCTGCGTGGGGCCCGTACCGGATCCAGGGCATCGGAGAGGAAGTCGAGCTGGTCGGCGACGGCCCGCCGCTGCCACGGCCCGTCGTACACGTCGAAGTGGTCGACGGGATACTCGCGGAGCTCGGCCCACCGGCCCGCCTGCCGGGCGGCCCGGCGCGCGGCGTCCGGAGGCGCGACGCGGTCGTCCGTGCCGACCTGCACGAGGACCGGGCACGCGAGGCGGGCGGCGAAGGTGACCGGCCGGTTGAACCCGACCTCCAGCGCCGCGCGTGCGCGGGCCTCGTTGCGCCAGGTCCGGCCGGCCATCGACACGACGTCCATGGCCCCGGGGGTGCTCATCATCGCCAGGGACCCCGGCGGTCCGACGATCGGTACGAGGTGCGGCGGCTGCCCTGCCAGGGCACGGGCCGCGTCGCGCAGCCCGTGCCCGGCCATGCGCAACAGCCGGCCGACCCCGGCGTGGCGCACGATCTGCCGCATGGTGGCGAGGCCGTCCACCGCGGGCGTCAGCGAGACCACCGCTGCCACCCGCCGGTCCTGTGCGGCGACCACGATGGCGTGTCCGCCGGAGTACGACGTGCCCCACAGCACGATCCGGTCCGGATCGACGCCCGGCAGGCGTCGGGCCGCCGCGAGGGCCGCGTGGTAGTCCTGTCGCTGGCGACGCACCGACACATCCTGGCGCAGCCGGCCACCGGACTCCCCGAAGCCGCGGTAGTCGAACACGAAGGCGTCGATGCCGGCGTCGGCGAAGGACTCGGCGTAGCCCAGGAGACCGCTGTCGCGGGTGCCGCCGAAGCCGTGGGCCATGACCACGCACGGTCGCCCGCTGGGTCCGGCGAGTGCGTCGCTCCCCGCTCGAACGTGCCAGGCGGCGCAGCTGACGCCGTGGCTGGCGAAGGTGATGTCACTCCGCGGCGGGCTCATCGCGCTCCTCCCGGACGGGATGCGGAGGACGGCGGCGTCATCGCGGTGAACTTGAGCGCGCTGTGCTCGACCGGCCCGTGACGCAGACGCTCGACGTCGTTCTCGTAGGCCATCTCGACCGTCCACGGGCCGCGGGTTCCCGCTCGCGGGAACAGGCCGATTCCCCTTCGGACGTAGTTCGAGCTCAGGTCCATGTACGGCACCAGCTCCATCGACGGGTCGTCGACCATCGGCACGACGGTGCCGTAGCCGTACGCGTCCATGTGGTCCAGGAGCCGGCAGAAGTGCTCGCAGACCAGGTCGACCTTGAGCGTCCAGGAGAGGTTCGTGTAGCCGAGCGCGAACGCGAGGTTCGGCACGCCGGAGAGCATCATCGCCTTGTACGCGGTCGTGTCCGACGGCTGCACCGGATGTCCGTCGACACTCAACCCGACCTTGCCGAAGGGCGACATGGTGAGCCCGGTGGCGGTCACGATGATGTCGGCTGACACCTCCTGGCCCGACTTCAGCAGGATGCCGGTCCTGGTGAACCGGTCGATGTGGTCCGTGACCACCGAGGCCCGCCCGGCCGAGATCGCCTTGAACAGATCGCCGTCCGGCACCACGCACAACCGCTGGTCCCAGGGGTCGTAACGGGGTGTGAAGTGGGTGTCGACGTCGAAGTGCCGGGGCAGCTGCCGGCGTACGTTCGCGATGAGCAGCCTGCGCATCACCTTCGGCGCGCGCCTGCTCGCCTTGTAGACGCCGCGGGTGAACAGGATGTTCTTGCGCCGGATGACCCGGTGCGCGCGCTTGTGGCCGAGCAGCCTTCTCAGCGCGACGGCGACGGTGTCGTGGGCGGGAAGGGAGAAGACGTAACTCGGCGAGCGCTGCAGCATCGTGATGTGGCCTGCCGTGCGGGCCATCGAGGGGATCAGGGTGACGGCGGTGGCGCCGCTGCCGATCACGACCACACGCTTGCCCGTGTAGTCCAGGTCCTGGGGCCAGTGCTGCGGATGGACGACCGTACCCGCGAAGTCCTCGACCCCCGCGAACTCGGGGGTGAACCCTGCCTCGTGGTCGTACATGCCGGTACCCAGGAACAGGAATCGTGCGGTGAACCTCACCTTCTTCCGGCTGCCCGAGTGCTGGGCGGTGACGGTCCACCGCCCTTCCGCCGAGGAGAACTCGGCCGCCAGAACCCGATGCCCGAAGCGGATGTGCTCGGTCAGGCCGTGTTCCTGGGCGGTCTGCCGCAGGTAGTCGACGATGAGGTGCCCGTCCGCGATCGACTTGCGGTCGGTCCAGGGCTTGAATCCGTATCCGAACGTGGGCATGTCCGAGTCCGAGCGAATGCCGGGGTACTGGAACAGGTCCCATGTCCCCCCGATCGAGTCGCGGCTCTCCAGGACGGTGAACGTCGTCCCCGGGCGGAGGGACTTGAGATGGGAGGCTGCTCCGATCCCCGAGATCCCGGCACCGATGATCAGTACGTCGACGTCGGCCCGGCCGGATGACGTTCGACTGGTGTGCGCGTTCCTGCTCGTCACTGGTGGCTCCCGGACGCGGTGGTGAGTGGGTGCGGGGGTTCGGCTGCTGCCGGTCGGATCCCGCCGGCGGCCCGGCGGCGGAGTTCGGCGCGCGCGAGCGTGTTCCGCGTCGGGCCCGTCGGCGACGCGCCGTGAGGCTGGAGCGGCTCGGCGCGGGGGGCGAAAGCGAAGCGCATGGTCAGTGTTCCTTGAGTGCGACGAGGCCGGCGTGGAGCAGGGGGTGGATCGCCTCGCCGATCCGGTCGAAGCCGGGGCCGACGGTCTGCCCGCTGAGATGGCGGTAGTGGACGCCCTCGAGGATCGCGGCGAGCTTGAAGGCCGCGAGGCCGAGGTGGAAGCCCAGGTCGCCCAGGTCGCGCCCGCTGCGGGCGGCGTACCGGGCGATGACCTCCTTCTCGGAGAGGAAGCCGGGTGCGTCGCCGGCGTCGGGGGCGATCGAGGGTCCGACGAGGCGGGCGAGCCGGGTGTAGAGCAGCATCAGAGCCAGATCGGTGACCGGGTCGCCCACGGTGGCCAGCTCCCAGTCGATGACGGCGCGGAGCCGGTCGCCGCTGTCGACCAGCACGTTGTCGAGGCGGAAGTCGCCGTGGACGATCCCGGGGCGCGCGGCGGAGTCCGCCGCGGGGGCCCGCTCTTCGAGCGCGGCGTGCAGGGCTACGGCGTCCGGCAGGTCGCGGGAGTACGACTCGCCCATCTGCCTGCGCCACCGGGCCACCTGTCGGGCGAGGAACCCTTCGGGCCGGCCGAAGCCGCCGAGCCCGACCGCGTCCGGATCCACCGTGTGGAGGTCGGCGAGGGTGTCCACGAGCGCGCCGGAGATCCGCCGCACCCGCCCCGGGCCGAGCGGAGCCAGATCGGCGGCCGTGCGGTACGGCCGGCCGTCGACCGCCTCCATCACGTAGAACTCGGCGCCGAGGATGCCGGTGTCGAGGCAGAGGCCGTACAGCCGTGGCACCGGCACGGGCGTGTCGGCGAGCGCCGACATCACCGCGTACTCGCGTCCCATGTCGTGGGCGGTGGCGAGCACGTGGCCCAGTGGCGGGCGGCGCAGGATCCAGGTCGCCTCCCCGTCGGTGAGGCGGTACGTCAGGTTCGACTTGCCGCCGGTCACCAGCGTGGCCGACAGGGTGCCGACGCGCGCCTGCGGCAGGGTTTCGGCGAACCAGGGGCGCAGGCGCGCCAGTTCGAGGCCCGGAGACTCCTCGTCGCGCAGGCTCATCACGCGCCGCCCGCCACGGCGAGTCCACCGTCGACGACCAGCGTCCGGCCGGTCATCCACGCCGCGTCCGCGGAGAGCAGGAACGCCACGACGCCGCCGACGTCATCGGGAGCCCCCAGTCGCCCCAGCGGGTACTCCGCCGCGACCTCGTCCTCGCGACCCTCGTAGAGCGCGGCGGCGAACTTGGTCTTGACCACGGCGGGGGCGACCGCGTTGACCCGGATTCCCGGGCTGAGTTCGACGGCCAGCTCCTTGGTGAGATGCATCAGCATCGCCTTGCTCGCGCCGTACATCGCGATGCCGGGTGCCGGCCGGATGCCGCCGACGGAGGCGACGTTGACGATCGCGCCGCCGTGCCGTCCCATCCACGCCTTGGTGATCTTCTTCGTCCACGACAGGGCGGCGAGGCAGTTGACCTCCACGATGTTGCGCGCCACGTCGGGGTCGAGTGCGAGCAGCGGCCCGTAGACGGGGTTGACGGCGGTGTTGTTGACGAGCAGGTCGGCGCTGCCGAAGGTGTCGATCGCCTTCGCGATCGCCTCGTCCTGGTGGCCGGTGTCGGCGGCGTGGCCGGCGACACCGAGGGCGTGGTCGGGACCGCCGAGCGTGGCGACGGCCTCGGCCAGGGCGTCCTTGTCGCGTCCGGTGAGGACGACCTTGGCGCCTTCGGCGACGAGCCGTTCGGCTATGGCGAGCCCGATGCCGCGGCTGGCACCGGTGATGATCGCGGTCTGCCCGGTGAATCTGTCGGCCATGGTTGCTCCTTGACGGGATCGGGCGGGTCAGTGGTGGCCGTCGGCCAGTGCCGCGGTGACGTCCCGGGCGGCTCGGGCGCCGCTCTCGATGGCACCGTCGATCCCTCCGACGCCGAACGCCGCGATGTCGCCCCCGGCGAAGTGGATGCGTCCGTGGGGCTCACGCAGGCCGGGAGCGGCCTTGGTGAGGTGGCCGGGGCGGTGGTGGACCCACGTTCCCTGGGAGAACTCGTCGCCGACCCAGTCGTGGACCGCCGTATCGACGACCTCGATGCCGGGGACGAAGGTCCGCAGCGCGGCCTGCACGGCCTCGCGGTCCGTGCCGTCGATGGCCGAGGCGTCGGAGGCGAAGCACACGACGAGCGTGTCGCCGTCGTGCAGGTACTCGACGCGGACGGAGTTGAGGGGGTTCTTGCCGACCGGGGCGAAGGCGAAGAACGGTTCGATCTCGCCTCGGACGCGTGCCCAGATCTTGGCGGTCCGCATCGGGTGCTTCTGCTCGATCATGTCCCGCACCGGCTGGGCGAGGCGGGGGCTGACGCTGATGTCGGACAGCGTGTTGAGGGGGAGAGCGACGACGGCCGAGCGGGCCCGGATCCGCTCACCCGTGCGGGTGGTCACGGTGACGGAGGTGCCGTCGTCGTCGATCGAACCGACGGGGGTGGAGAGGCGGAGCTCGGCCTTCGACTCGCCGAGGATGGCGTCGAGCAGCCGCCTGGTGCCGCCTTCGATCGGCCAGTAGCCGGCGGTCTCCATGAACGCGGCCCAGTCGCCGAAGCTGGCGGCCGCCCAGACGAGCAGCTGCTCGGTGCCCTGCTCGCTGTAGGAGTGGACCAGGGTGGCCAGTGTCCCGTCGAGGACGTCCCTGTCGTAAGGGGAGAGCGCCAGCGAATCGAGCCGGTCCCCGATCGTCTCCTGCCCGATGTCGTCGTTGTCGACCGCGTTGACCTCGAACGGCAGGGGGAACCGGGCGCGTGCGTCGGCGAAGAAGCGGGCTGCCAGGGGGCTTACGGCCGCGTTGTAGTCGAGCTGACTGCCCGAGTGCACGGTCCCGTCGGCGAGCCAGTACACCTTGTCGATGTCGAGCGGCACCGCCAGCGGGATGCGGTGGCGCTGGAGTTCGCGCCATACGTTCGGCTGCGTCCAGTGCACGTAGGTGCCGCCGAGATCCACCCGGCGGCCGAAGGCCTCGTCCGTGTAGGTGCGGCCACCGACCCTGTCGCGCGCCTCGAGCAGGACCACCGAGTGGCCCTCGACGCTGAGGTCCCGTGCGGCGGTGACCCCGGCGAAGCCGGCTCCGATCACCACGACGTCACAAGAACTGTTGGCCATGACCGTCTCCGTTCTGCTGTCCGCGCCCTGTGCGCGCGGCGAGTGTCGGGACCGGCTCGGGTACCGCATGAGCCAATCCCGATTCGAGTTCGAGTTTATGAGGTGTTCGCGAGCTGTCAACCATCGAGAGCGCGCCGGCTCGCGGTGGCTGATACGATCTCGAATTGTGTTCGAGAAAAAGTTGACAACCTCGGCGCCGGCCCGTCCGGTCCAGCGCCGTGGCATGGAGCGCAGGCGGGCCATCCTCGACGCCGCCGAGGCGTTGCTGGGCGAGCAGGGCTACGAGGCGGCGACCCTGAAGGCGATCGGTGAGCGGGCCGGCATCCCGATCGCCAGCGTCTATCACTACTTCTCCGACCGGTACGAGGTCGACGCCGAACTGCTGCGGCGCCATGCGGACGAGATCGAGAAGCTGATCGACGTCGCTCTGGAGCACCCGCGGCCGCACACGCTGCGGGACGCCACGGACGCCGTCGTCGACCCCGTCTGCACCTACTTCCGTGCCCACCGGAGCTGCACCGAGCTGTGGTTCTCCGGGCGCAGTTCGACGGTGGAGGACCTGGTCCGGGCCTTCGACGAGGCGCAGGCCGAGCGGCTCTGGCGTCTCCTCGTCGAGCGGGGGCTGGTCGCGGCCGAGACTCCCCTCCTCGTCCTCCAGCTCGCCTTCGAGGCGGGCAACCGCCTCTTCGACATCGCGTTCCGGCGCTCGCCCGCGGGCGACGACGCCACGATCGACGAGGCCCGCCGTCTGGTGACCGCGTATCTGGAGACGTACGCGCCGTAGGCCCGCCGCGGCCGGAGCCGGGGCCTCGGACCGGAAAGCGGCCCTGCGCGACGCGAGCGCGTCGCCGACCGCCTGCCGGTCCGGACTCCTGTGCTACCGAAGCGGCGCACCCCAACGCACCTGCTCTCGCAGCACGTTCTTGAGGAGCTTGCCGCCGGCGTTGCGCGGCAGCGCGTCGGTGACGACCGCCGCGTACTGCGGGACCTTGAAGTCGGCGAGACGGTCCCGGCAGTGAGCGATCACGGCGGCGACGTCGAGTCCGTCCCGGTCGGAGAAGAGGACGGCTCCGACCTTTTCCCCCATCACGTCGTCGGGTACGGCGAGGACCGCCGCGTCGGCGACACCGGGCGCGGAGAGCAGGACCGCTTCGACCTCCACGCTGGAGACGTTCTCGCCGCCACGATTGATGATGTCCTTGATCCGGTCGACGATGTGGACGCGTCCGGCCTCGTCGATCCGGACGATGTCCCCGGTGTGCAGCCAGCCGTCCACGATCGTCTCCGCGGTCGCGGCCGGCCGATTCCAGTAGCCGGTGGTGACGTTGGCGCCGCGGACCACCAGCTCGCCCGTGCTCGGGTCGTCGCCGATCGGTACGACACCGAGGTCCACGGAGGGCACCGCGTACCCGACGGAATCCGCGTGGTCGACGGCGTCCCGGTCCGGCAGGACCGTGATCAGCGACGCCGTCTCGGTCATGCCGTATCCATTGATGACCGTGGCCCGCGGGAACGCCTCCCGGAGCGACCGTACGAGCGCGGGGGCGATCGGCGCACCGCCGTACGCCACGGTGCGCACCCCGGACACGTCGGCGCCGGCGAACCCCGGGTGGCGGAGCAGCAGGGAGTACACCGCGGGCACGGTCACCAGGAAGGTGATCCTTTCTGCCGTCAGTGCCTCCGTCAGCCCGGGCAGGTCGAGCGTGGGCATGATGACGGACGCGCCACCGACGTAGGCGGCGACCATCAGCTGTGCGTTGCAGGCCGTGACGTGGAACAACGGCACGGAGATCAGTGTGCGCAGCTCGGGTCCCACGGTTCGTGGGATGTCGAGGCAGCGGACCATGTTCTCGGCACTGGTGACGAACGCCTCGTGCGTGGTCGGCACGCCCTTGGGGCGTCCGGTCGTGCCCGAGGTGTAGAAGAGCGCGACGACGTCGGTGGGGTCCGGGTCGGCCGTCACGTACGGCGGACCGTCGGGCAGCGGCGCGTCGTCCGGCAGGTCGACCTTCACGCCCGCGTCACCGAGGACGAACTCCACCTCCGGCGGCGCTGACCGCGTGTTGACCGCGACGGCGATGCCGCCGGCCATGACGGTGCCCCAGAAGGCGACCACCCAGTTCGTGCCCGCCGCGTACCGCACGGCCACCCGGTCCCCGCGTCCCACTCCGCGAGCTCGCAGCCCACCGGCGACGCGTGCGGCGCGTTCCCACAACCGGCCGTAGGTGAGGCGCTCTCCGCCGAGTTCGACGACGGCCTCGGCTTCGGGCCGCGCGTCGACGTGCCGACGGAGCAGGTCGAGCAGCGTCGCGGGCACCTTCGTGTAGCGGGGGACGCCGTGCGCGTCCCTGGTCAGGCCCTCCTGTGGGAAGGGGGTGCGTGAGCGCGGGACGGGGGTGACGGGGCGGGGCATCTCGGCGGCTCCAAGAAGGGTGCGTGGGTGGTCGACACACGCGAAGCGGTCTGTGGGGGACCAGGGCATCGCCGCGACCGACCTCCCTGGTGCGAGGCCGCTGCGATGCCCTGGTCGGGGTCGAGTCGGGAGCGTCCCTAGCGCAGCGACTCGACGATCTCGTAGCGCGGCGTGCCCACGCGCTCCAGGGCGGTGTAGAAGGCCTCGGGCTCGGCCCAGTCCTCGGGGGCGTACGAGCCGGTGCGCTTACCGGCCTCGTCGAGCGCGAGCACCATGAACGCGGCGCAGGCGGTCCCGGTCACCGTGGCCATGCTGGCGGCGAGGTACGCCCCCGGTCCGCTGACGGGAGTGCGCCGGACGGCCACCGCCGGGCGCCCGTCACGGGTGCCGGTGACGCGCGCCAACAGGCCGCCGCGCCAGGTGTACCGGCGGCGGATGGCCGACGCCCCGAGGAACTTGAGCAGCTCGCCCGCGCCGCTCTCGCCGCGCCGGACCTGGCCGATCATGCCGCGCAACGCGTGACGCCAGCCGGTGAGGGTGCCGGGACGGCTCTTGACGATCTCCATCATGAAGTCGACGGCCTCGTCGGAGGTCATGGCGCCCGACTGGATGGCCTGACCGAGCCCCTTGACCAGGCCGTTGACCGGCGCCGGGTCCATGCCGCCGAGGCAGCGGATGCGCCGGGCCTCGGGGTAGCGGCGGGGCAGGGTCACGGGCTCGGGGTGCGCCGTCTCGTACAGGAGCGTCTCACCCAGGCCGCCGCCCATGGGGGCCGAACCGGTCTCCACGTAGGACTCGTGGTGGGCCGGCCCGCCGTTCTCCCACGTCAGGCAGTCACCGGCGGCGATGTGCATCAGGTGATGGATGACCGCCCGGCCGACGTTCGGGCGCTCGTCGCCGACCGTCCAGAACATCTCGATGTCCTCGACGCTGTCGAGCTCGCTCGCGGCGTCGACCACCATCACGTTGCTCATGCCCGGTGAGGCGCCGCAGCCGATGTAGAGCGGGATGCCTGCCGCCTTGGCCTTGTCGGCGAGGCTCAGCGCGTGCTCGGTGCTCTCGACGTCGTCGTCGAAGTCGAGGTACGGCACTTTCAGCTCGATGCAGGCCGAGATCACGGGCTCGGAGGTACGGATGTAGGGCCCCGCGCCGAGGACGACGAGGGCGGCGCCGTCGATCACCTCGAGGAGGTCGGTGCGGTCGTAGAGGTCCAGCCGCCGGACCTTGGCCCGGCCGGCGGGCAGCCGCTTGAGCAGCGGCTGAAGGAGTTCGGGCCGGATGTCGCAGAGGGTGAGCTCCCAGTCGCCGTCCGACCGCGCGAAGCGCTCGATGGCCACCTTGCACATCTCGCCGGCGGCGCCGATGAAGACGACCCGTCGCGCCGTCATGCTGCCGCTCCGGCGGTTCCGACCCCGAGCACCGCGTCATAACAGTGGGTCATGACCCGCTCCGTTCTGTTGCCGTCGCCGTGCGCATCCGGCGATGTCCGAATCGCGGTCGGCGAGCGGCCGAGACGCGAGATTCGATTACGAATCGAGTTCGAGTTTAGTCACCGGTCCGGCGCCCCCGTCAAGGCCGTGTCCGTCCATCGGCTCGCCCGGTGGCGTCCTGGGGGGCGGTTGACGATGCCCAGTCATCAAGACCTAAACTCAAATACGATTCGAAATCGACTTGGTTGAATCGGCTCGCCTCCCCTCGCTCCGCATCGCCAACAGGCCGCCGCCCGGGGGCAGTCCGGCCCCCGCGGCCCTTCGGGGCGCCGCCGCACCCACTTCACATCCCTCTGTCCGGAGGTTTCCGTGTCCTCGCCCTTCATCTCGGCCCCACCCGGTCGTCCGCCCGCGCCGCGACGCGGCGGAATCGGCCCCCGTGACACCGTGCAACGTGTCCGACGGACCTTCCTGGCCGTCAACGCGGTGCCCCTGGCCATCGGCCTCGTACTGTCCTGCGCCACCGCGCTCGGCGGGGTCGCCGTGTACGGTCGGCTCTCGCTCGGCCTCGTCTGGGGTTTCCTGCAACTCGGCCTCTTCGTCGCGAGCGCCTGGTGGTTCGAGGACCGGTCCACACGGCTGAGCGGCTCCGACGAACGGCCCCTGCCCTCGGGCCCGCCGGCGGCCGGTGGCTCGACCGCGTCTCGCGCGTCCGAGGCCGGGTGGTGAGCCGATGCGCCTGACACTGCTGAGCTCGGACGCGCTCGACCCGGTCGGCTCCGCCGCCAGAGGTCCCGTGATCACCGCGTTTCTGCTCTTCATCGGCCTGTGCCTGCTGTGGGTCCTGACCCTCGCCACTCAGGACGACCGCCCCGAACAGCTCTACACCGCCGAGCGGTCACTCTCGCCGGTCTTCAACGGCTTCGCCATGGCCGGCGAGCACATCACGGTCCTGACCCTGTTCGCGGCCTCCGGGGCGGTCGCCCTCTTCGGCTACGACGGGTTCGCCACGGTCGTGACCAGCGTCATCGCTCTCGGGGTACTGCTCCTGCTCGCCCGGAAGATTCGCGACACCGGTTGCTTCACGCTCGGTGGCCTCTTCTCCCTGCGCGCGTCGGAACCGGGACCGCGTGCGGCGGGCGTCGTGGTCACGCTGGTCATCACGATTCCGCTGCTCATGGTCCTCCTGCGGGCCGCCGGCATCAGTGCGGCGCTGTTGATCGGTCTGTCGAGCCATCAGGCACAGGTGGCCTGCACGGTGTTGATGGGCTGCCTCGTCGCCTTCTTCGCAGCGGTGGCGGACCTGAGGGGCGCCGGCTTCGTGCAGGTCGTCAAGGTGCCCGTCACCTTGGTGACGCTCGCGGTGGTCACCCTGCTCGCCCTGAGGAAGTTCTCGTGGGACCCCGGCGAGCTGGTCTCGACCGCGGTGGAGCGGAGCATGGCGCCGGACGGGTATCTGAGCCCGGGGCTCTGGGCGCACACGGCCGGCCTCGGCCCGCTGAACACGATCAGCGACTTCATCGTCGTGACGCTCGGCACGGCGACCATGCCCCATCTGATCCTCCGTGTCGCGGCGTCGCGGAGCGGGCGGTCGGCACGCCGGTCCATGAGCATCGCCGCGGGTCTTACCGGCGTCTTCTTCCTCCTCCTGATCACTACCGGATTCGCGGCGGCCGCCGTCGTCGGCAGCGAGGAGATCGGCGCGGTCGACGCCAATGGACAGGCGGCACCGATCCTGCTCGCCTCGCGCGTGCTCGGTCACGAGTCGGCGGGACGCGTCGTGCTCATCACCGTCGTGGCGTGCGTCGCCTTCCTCGCCGTGCTGACGGCCGTGGCCAGCGTGACCTTCGCCGCCGCGGTCTCCGTCGTCGACGACGTCCTCGCCCGGGTCAGGCGCCCGCTCACCGACACCGGTGCGCTCTCGGCCGTGCGGCTGGTCGTCGGCATCCTGTGCGTCGGCGGCCTGTCGCTGTCGGCCGCCGTGCATCGCCATCCCGTCGAGTTCCTGTTCACCTTCTCCCTGAGCGTGGCGGCGACATGCGTCTTCCCCGTGCTGATCTACACCTTCTACTGGCCGGCGTTCGACCGTCAGGGGCTGCTCTGGTCCGTGTACGGGGGGCTCTTCCTCTGCACCCTGCTCACGGTGTTCTCGCCCACGGTCTCGGGGACCGCGTACGCGCTCTGGCCCGAACTGAGCTTCGACTGGTACGCGTTCCACACCCCGGGCCTGGTGTCGGTCCCGGCGGCATTCCTCCTCGGATGGCTGGGTAGCACGAGATCATCGGCGCGGCGGAAATCCGTGCGGGCTTCGGAGGCGGGAGGTGCGGACCATGGGGCGTACCACCGCTGAGTACGGGGGCGTCACCGTTCTCGTCGGCGCCGATCGCGGCACCTATCCCCACGGGAACTCGCTGCTCGTCAGGGGTCCGACGGCGTCGGTGGTCATCGACCCGTCGCTGTCGCTGGTCGCGGACGCTCCACCGGCCGACGCGGTACTGGTGAGTCACGCCCACGAGGACCACATCGCCGGCCTGGGCAGCTACGACGTTCCCGTCCACATCCACCACGGCGACCTGGAGGCGCTGCGATCCCGCGCGGTCATGGTCGCCGGATTCGGCCTCGCGCCGGAGTCCGTCGACGAGGTCGACGCGAGGATGAGGGACGCGTTCCATGTGCGGGGCCGTCCGGACGCGTCGGCCTGCGCGGACGGCGATGTCTTCGATCTGGGTGGGGGCCGCACCGTGACCGTCGTCCATCTCCCCGGCCACACCACGGGGCACAGCGGCTTCCTTGTCGAGCCGGACGGCTTCCTGTTCCTCGCGGACATCGACCTGACCTCGTTCGGGCCGTACTACGGCGACGTCGGCAGCAGCCTCGTGGACTTCGAGGCGTCGCTGCGACGATGCCGGGACATCGACGCGCGCTGGTACGGGACGTTCCACCAGAAGGGCGTCATCGAGGGAGCCGCGGAGTTCAGGCGTCGCCTCGACGCGTACTCCGGCGTGGTCGAGCGACGGGACACGACACTCCTGGCCTTCCTCCGTGAACCGAGGACCCTTGAGGAGGTCGTCGCGCACCGGCTGGTCTACCGCCCCCATGTCGAAGGACCGCAAGTGGTACCGGTGGAGCGGAGGACGGCGACGCAGCACGTGGAGCGGTTGGTGGCCGGGGGCTTCGTCGCGGAAGTGGAGACGGGGCGGTACCGCGCGCTGTGAGCCATGCCCGTCGGGTGCACCCCGCGGGCAAAATGGTTTGAGCTTCGGCGGCGGCACCGGCAGGATCGGGGGCTACCGATGAGTTCTTCCCGGCGCCCCGGTCTGTCAGTGTGACCTGCCACGTGCGGAGGACACTCACATGACGGAAGGCGCCATGCTCGCACCACACGAAACGCCCGCTCACCCGCCCGCCCGCGTCACCGCCGTGCTGCGGATTCTCGTGCTGTCCACGTTCGTCGTCCTCCTCAACGAGACGATCATGGTCAACGCGATCCCGCGGCTCATGCGCGAGTTCGAGGTCACCGCGGCGGCCGCGGGGTGGCTGTCCACGGCCTTCATGCTCACCATGGCCGTCGTCATCCCGGTGACGGGGTGGTTCCTCCAGCGCGTGACGACTCGGACCGCCTTCGGCCTGGCCATGGCGCTGTTCCTCGCCGGCACGGCGCTGGCCGCGGCCGCGCCCGCCTTCCCCGTGCTCCTGGCCGCCCGCGTCGTCCAGGCCAGCGGCACCGCCGTCATGATGCCGCTGCTCATGACGACGCTGATGACGCTCGTGCCCCCGCACGACCGCGGCCGTGTCATGGGCAACATCACCCTCGTCATCTCCGTCGCACCCGCCCTCGGCCCCGCGGTCTCCGGTGTGCTGCTGCAACTGGGGTCATGGCGCCTGCTGTTCCTGGCCGTGCTGCCCATCGCAGGAGCCATGGCGGTGTTCGGTCGGCGCAAGCTGGTCAACATCGGCGAGCCGCAGGCGGGCCCGATCGACTGGCCGTCCGTCCCGCTGGCGGCGGCGGGCTTCGGCGCCCTGGTCTACGGCCTGAGCGAGCTCGGTGCCGGGGACGCGACCCGGGCCCCCGTGCCCCCGGCGGCCATGACCCTGGCCGGCGCCGTGCTGGTGGCCCTCTTCGTATGGCGACAGCTGGCACTGCAGCGCTCGTCCACGCCGCTGCTGGACCTGCGTGCCCTGACATTCCGTCACTTCTCGGTGGCGCTCGCCCTGATGTGCCTGTCCTTCATGGCCCTCATGGGTGCGTTCATCCTGCTGCCGATCTATCTGCAGGAGGTGTGCGGCCTGACCTCACTGCAGACCGGGCTGCTCCTCATCCCCGGCGGCCTGACCATGGGCCTGCTCGGACCGCAGGTCGGCAAGTTGTACGACCGGCTCGGCGCACCACGCCTGGTCGTACCCGGAGCCGCGCTCACGGCGCTGTGCCTCGGACTGTTCGCCCTCACCGGCGAACAGACCTCGCCGTGGCTGGTGCTCGCCCTTCACGTGGCCCTGAGCGCCGGAATGGCGTTCGTCTTCACCCCTGTCTTCACCTCCGGCCTGTCCGTGCTGCCGCCGCACCTCTACCCCCACGGCTCCGCCATCCTGGGCTCGCTCCAACAGGTCGCGGCCGCCGCCGGCACCGCCCTGGTCATCAGTGTCATGTCGGGCCAGGCCGCCACGGCAGTCGCAGACGGCGCCGACGGCACCGGCGCCCTGGCCACGGGCATCCGGTGGGGATTCGGCATCGGCGCCGTGCTCGGCACCCTGGCCGTGCTCGTCGCACTGCTGGTCCGCACTCCGCCCGCTCCGCAGCAGCCTGCCGCTCCGGAGTCCCAGGACGAAGACGGCACCACGACGACCAAGACCGCCCACAGCCCCACCTGACACCCGGGCCGATCGGCCGATGACACCCTGGCTGCGTACGAACGCTCCCAGGGTGTCCGGCTCCGCCCCGGCCGACGGCCTGGGTTTCAGTGCTCGCAGAGTGAGAACTCTCGTTCGTAGAGCTGCTCGTTGTGCTCGTCGACGAAGAACTTGCGTTCCTGCATGAGTTGTTCGCGGTGGTTCTTCGCCTGTTCGAGCGTCATGGTCGACGTGTCGGACCATGGTTGCTGCGGGGCGACATCGGATGTGGAGACGATCTTCTCCGACGGGTCGACCAGGAAGAACGCGAGAATCTTGCGATGGCCCGGGCGGGTGGTGTCCGTGAGGCGGAATGAGCCGACACGGTGTTGCAGGATGTTCGGGAACGCCAGGCACCGGCCCGCCGGCGTCGATGCCGATCCCAGCATCTGGTTCAGCGCGTCCTCGTCCTCCAGGCCGTAGACCTCGCGCAGACCGTTGTCGTCGTTCTGTTCGTAGTCCGGGTCGTCGAGAGCCGCCCGGAAGCTCAGCCGGCTCTCGGTGATGTTCTCGCTGTCCCAGTAGTAGATGCCGGTCGAGACGATCCGCTCGTTCAGCATCCCCTCGACGTGCCAGGAGCCGCCCGTGTACTCCGGCTTGTCCGGGGTGAGATGAATGGTGGCGAGCTTGACGATGACCTGCAGACTGCGGCCGCGCAGATCGACCCGGGCGGATGCATCGGGCACCTCGGGCGGGGTGAAGGCCGGGGCGTCCGGGACGACCGGGCGGCGGTTCTCCCACCAGTCGTCCTGGGCCCGTTCCCACGCACGGCGGGCTTCCGCGTAGGCCTCGTCATCGCTGTAGGAGGACCTGCTCGGGTACTCCGGCTCCGAGTCGTACCACCCGTAAGGATCGGCCTCGATGCGCAGGGGCCGCGGATGGCGCAGATCGGTGAGCACGTTCTCCAGCAGCGGGCGCATACGCGCGAACACGTCCGGGAGGACGGAGGCCAGCTCGTGGTGAGCCTCGGGGTGGACGTTGTTGACGTACGAACGGAACGTGACATCGCCGTCGTCACTGACGTCGACGTCCGTGGGCAGCCACTGGAACTTCTCCGAGAACTCGTACCTCGAATACCGGTCCGTCGGATTCTGCCAAGCCCGCTCGGGCGAGCCGCTCACCTCTCTCACCAGGCAGAACAGTGACGGATGAACCAGATCCAGTACCTGGCCGTCCGATCCGGGGTGCCAGTCCTTCTCCGCTTCGGGGACCTGTTCCAGCACCTGAACCGCCTCGCGCAGCCGGGACCGGAGCTTGTCGTCGACCAGGGTGTCCGACTGCCACACCCCGTCGACGGCGGACACCTCGACGCCGGTTCGTCCGTCCCGCAGCGCGGCGTAATGCGCGAGTTCGGCAAGCACGTAGCGAACCTGGGCTTCGGTGAGGCCCTGGGCGACCGCTTCTCGCGTCCACCGGGCGACGACGTCGGCGTCGTTCATCTTGTCGAACCATCCCGGCTTCGCCCGAATGTGTGAGCTGCACTGCATCATCTCGAGTTCCCGCAGCGTCCGGGGCGTCGCGAACGATACGGAACGGGATGCGTGAAAAGGCAGCGGGAAAGCAGACAGGCCGGTCAATTCTCTTGGTCCTCCCAGTCGGTGTGCGGTGGCGGGAACGATACGTCAGCGGACTGACACCGCAGCCGTGGTCCCGTCCTCGATGCCCCCGCACTGTGCTTCTCGCACAGCCATGTTCCGACGGCGAAGGCGATGGCTACGAGGAGTACCGCCCGCCGGTCCGATGCCCATGGGGCACACGACACCGCGGGCTCCCTCGGCGGGAGCGCTGCCACCCCACGGTGGAGCCGTTCTCCGCGCAGCGGCAGTCCTCCCAGCGGCGCCCGGTGCGACTCACTCGCCAGGACGGGACGACACCATCGGCCTAAGCTGGCCGAAGGGCGCGTGATGACCTCGGGCGCCGCGTAACGGTGCCCGAGCGTTGTCCACCGGGGCCGAAAGGGGCTCAAGATGGACGGCTACCCCCTGATCGAGAACCACGGCCTGATCGGTGATCTGCAGACCGCGGCCCTGGTGACCACCGATGCGACGATCGACTGGTTCTGCTGTCCGCGCTTCGATTCGCCCAGCGTCTTCGGCGCCCTGCTCGACCGGCGCAAAGGCGGCCACTTCACGATCAGACCGATCGCCGAGAGCTACACGACCAGGCAGCTCTACCACCCGGACACCGCCGTTCTGGTGACACGCTTCATGACCGAGGCCGGGGCGGGCGAGGTGGTCGACTTCATGCCGGTGACCGGCACGACGGTGACGGACCGGCACCGCCTCGTCCGCATGCTGCGCTGTGTCCGCGGCAGCATGACGTTCGAAGGGGAGATCGCTCCGCGCTTCGACTACGGTCGCAAGCCGCACGAGCTGCACATCACGGAGCACGGGGCCCTGTTCACCTCGGAGGAGATGGACCTCGCCGTCCACGCCGTTCGTGAGCCGCAGGACGACCGGCTGCTGACCGCCCTCTCGGGTGACACGGACCTCCGTTTCACTCTGGCCCTGCAGGCGGGACAGCAGCGCGGCATGATCCTGGAGTCGTCCCCCGGCGGGCCACCGCACGAGGTCCGTGTGTCGGAGTTCGAGCAGCTCTTCGGCGAGACGGTCCGTTTCTGGCGCACGTGGCTGGGCCAGTCCACGTACTCGGGCCGTTGGCGCGAGGCGGTGGAACGCTCGGCGGTGGCGCTGAAGCTCATGACCTACGCCCCGACCGGCGCCCTGGTGGCCGCGCCCACGACGGGTCTGCCCGAGCAACTGGGTGGAGAGCGCAACTGGGACTACCGGTTCACCTGGATCCGTGACGCCTCGTTCTCGGTGTACGCCCTGCTGGGTCTGGGCTTCAGGGAAGAGGCGAGGGCGTTCATCAGCTGGCTGCACGACCGCGTCAAGGAGAAGGCCGGCGAAGCGGACGCGGACGGCACCGGACCGCTGAACATCATGTACCGCGTCGACGGCACGTCCGACCTGGTCGAGGAGACCCTGGAACACTGGGAGGGGTACTGCGGCTCCGCCCCGGTACGCATCGGCAACGGAGCGGCGAGTCAGCTGCAGCTGGACATCTACGGTGAGGCGCTCGACAGCATCTACTTCGCGCACCAGCACGGCATGCATCTCGACAACGGGGGCTGGAAGGCGCTGCACACTCTGCTCGACTGGCTCGTCGACCACTGGGATCAGCCCGGAGAAGGGCTGTGGGAGACCCGTGGTGGCCGGAAGGACTTCACGTACGGCCGCGTGATGTCCTGGGTGGCCTTCGACCGTGCCCTGCGGATCGCCTACGACGACGGCCGCCCGGCGGCGGGTGGCCGCTGGGTGGAGGCGCGTGACGACATCTACGCGCAGGTCCTCAGCCGGGGATGGGACCCCGGGAAGCAGGCTTTCGTGCAGCACTACGGCGACGACGTCCTCGACTCGTCCCTGCTGCGCATGCCGACCGTCGGCTTCATCACGCCGGACGATCCGACGTGGAAGTCCACCTTGGACGCGATGGAGCGCGAGCTGGTCAGCGACAGTCTGGTCTACCGCTACAACCCCGAGGCGTCACCCGACGGACTGCGCGGCTCCGAGGGAACGTTCTCCCTGTGCACGTTCATGTACGTCGACGCCCTGGCGCGCGCCGGGCGCACCGACATGGCAAGGCTGGTGCTGGAGAAGATGCTCACCTACGCCAACCACCTGGGCCTGTACTCCGAGGAGATCGGCCTGACGGGACGGCAGTTGGGCAACTTCCCGCAGGCTTTCACGCACCTGGCGCTGATCGACGCGGCGATCACGCTGGACGCCCGGCTCAACGGCGCCCACAGCGGCGGGACATAGCCGCTCGTAGCCCGGTGGCATCACTCGCCGGGCGTGGGGACGGAACCGAGGAGGACGACGGTGTCGCCCTCCCGCGGCACCGTCTCCTGCCTTTCGGTGACCGGTTCCAGCCGCTGGTCGGCCCGCACCACGAAGAGCGTGTCGTATGCGGGCGGCAGCGGGGCGGAGGCGGGCTGCACCACGAACCGGGCGCCCCGCTCGTAGCGCTCCGCCAGGACACGGCGGACGAGGGAACGGCCGAAGAGGATGTCGCCGCCGGTGTACGGAGCGACCACTCCGTGGCTGTCGTGCGGCGGTCCGACGCGGTAGACGGGCCCCTCGACGTTGTCCTGCATCACGACCGAGGCGAGCGCGTTGAAGTCGTCGTCGTCCGTGGCCAGGAACACGGACGTCACTCCCTCCAGCCGCGCCCCGGGGTTGATGGCCGTGGCCAGCAGATCGCCCTTGGCCAGGTTGATCCCCGCTTCCTTGATGCGCTCGCGCTGCTCGTCGAGTCCCGCCCACATCAGCACGTCCAGTCCCGCGGACCGCAGGGCCCGCCCCAGGTCGACCACCCACGGCTCCCCGCCCACCAGGAGGATGCGCGTGCCCGCCGGCTTGACGACGCCGAGCCGTCCGGCCATGGGGGCCGCCGTGAGCGAGTACAGCAGGACGGTTCCCACGATCACCAGAAACGTGACGGGAAGGATCTTCCCGGCCCCGCTGATCCCCTTCTCGACCAGACTGGCGGAGAAGGCCGATGCCGTGGCCGCCGCGACGATGCCGCGTGGGTCCATCCATCCGACGAAGGCCCGCTCCCCTCGGTTCAGACCCGAGCGCGCCGTCGCGGCGTAGGCCACGAGCGGCCGCACCACCAGGACGAGGATCGAGATGAGGGCGAGCGAGGGAAGCAGCACCGGTACCAGGGACGCCGGGGTGACGGTGGAGGAGATGGAGACGAACAGCAGACCGATGATCAGCTGGACCAGGGTCTCGAAGAAGGGGCGCCGGGCGGGCATGTCGAAGCCGCGGATGTTCGCGACGGCCAGTCCCGTGACGATCGCGGCGATGAGCCCCGTGTCGTCCCGCACGATGTCGCAGCCCGCCGACACGGCGATCACGGTGGCGAGTTGGGCGAGCGTGCCGAGGGTCTCGCCGAGCCGGAGGGTCCGCAGGGTGAACCAGAGCAGCGCCGTTCCCAAGGCCCCGCCGACCAGCCCGACGGCCAGGCTGATGGCGAACTGGCCCAGCTGGTACCCACGCCCGATGTCGACCTGATGCGTCGTGGCGATGGCGTGGAAGGTGAGCGCGCCGAGGATGCCGCCGATCGGGTCGGTCAGCGTCCCCTCCCAGATCAGGATGCGGCGCACCTTGTCGGTCGGCCGTACGAAGTCGAGCAGCGGACCCACGACGGTGGGACCCGAGACGACGAGGATCACGCCGAGCATCCCGGCCACACGCAGCGGCATGTCGAACATCGCCGGTGCCACCGTCGCGGTGACCAGGAACGTGAGCAGCACTCCGTACACGAGCAGGCGTCCCACGATCGCCCGGGTGCGGCCGGTGAGCATGCGCAGGTTCAGTCCCAGGCCGGCGTCGTAGAGGATCACCGCGACGGAGAGCGACACGAGGGCGGAGAAGGCCGACCCCATCAGCCTGTCCGGATGGATCACATCCGTGATCGCGCCGGCGGCGAAGCCGACGGGCAGCAGGATGATCAGGGCCGGGACGCGCAGCCTGCTCGCCAGGATCTGCGAGCTGGTGGCGAGCACCAGCGTCAGGGCGAGTCCGAGAAGGACCTCGTCGTCGGTCACAGCGGCTTCCTTCGTCGGAGTCCGGGCGCGAGGGGGAGGGCCGGCATGGGTCCGGGCGATCAGCCGCCCGGTGCCACCCCGTCGGCGTCGGGACCGTTCCTCCTCCGCAGCTCGGCGTCGGTGAGCTCCTCCAGCTCACCGTGACTGTCCAGCCAGTAGAGGAGGAAGACGGCCGGCATGACGAGCACCAGGGCCACCAGGGTGACGATCGCCAGCCACGTCAGCGTGGCCGGTGCGCCCGCCGCGTCGGCCACCGTCAGCGACGTGGGGACCAGGTAGGGGCGCTGGGCCATGCCCCAGGCGATGACGGCGGAGGCGACGACCCCCACCGCCGCGACGCGCAGCCACGCACTCGGCGTCCGCAGGAGCAGCCAGGCCGTCGCGAGCGCGGCCACCCCGGCCAGGACGACGAAGAGCAGCCCCAGGCCGTGGGTGAGTCCCTGCCAGATGTGCGGGGAGTCCTCATGGGTGACGAACCCGGTGATCACGGCCAGGACGGTGAGCACGGCGAGGGCACTCAGCGCCCGCAGCCGGAAGTAGCCGACCAGATCGGGGGCGTCGAACCGACGGGCGTCCCCCGTGAGGAACACCGCGCCGAGGAAGGCCGTGGTCGCGATGGCGACCAGCCCGAACACCACGGAGGTGGGGTTGGCCCAGGCGTCCGCCGAAGCCTTCGTGCCGGGCGACGCCCGACCCGACGCGACGCCGCCGACGGCGGCCCCGAGGAAGAACGGCGTGACGACCGAGGCCACGGCGAACACGGCACCGTACAGCCGCCGGCCTGCGAGCCGCCGGGAGGGCTTTCGGAACGCGAAGCCTGCGCCACGCAGGACCATGCCCATGGCGGCCAGCGCCAGCGGGAGCCACAGCGCGGAGAAGACCGTCTGGAACACGATGGGGAAGCCGGTCCACATGATGACGAGGACGAAGATCAGCCAGACGTTGTTGACCTCCCAGACGGGCGCCATGGCATGGTCGATGAGCCATCGGGGCCGCCTGCCGCGTTCCGTGCCCCCGGCGGTCAGATCCCAGAAGCCGGCCCCGTAGTCCGTGCCGCCCCCGCAGGCGTACGCGGCCACGGCGAGCAGCAGCACCACGGCGATGAGGTCGGCGGTCATGGGCGACCGTCCCCTGCTCGGTCTCCTCCGCCGGCGGGGGCGTCGCCCGCGGGGAGGGGCTCCCGTGGCCCGTAGGGGGTGTCGGCCTCCGGCGCGTGGATCGCACCTCCCGCGGACCGCTGCTCGTCGGCGAGCCGCCAGCGCGTGCGCATCTTGAGCAGGATGACGAGGAACGAGCCGAAGAGGAACACGTACACCGCCATCACCACGGCGAGCATGATCCACAGGGTGGTGGAGCGGGTCGAGGTCACCGCCTCGGCGACCCGCATGTTCTGGTAGACGATCCAGGGCTGGCGTCCCACCTCGGTGGCGATCCAGCCGCACTCGACGGCCACGACGGAGGCGACGCCCGCGCAGGCCGCCGAGCGGTAGAACCACTTCGAGGCGGGAAGCCGGCGGTGCCGCAGCCAGACCAGCCCGTACCAGAGGGCGAGCAGCACCAGTACGGAGCCGATCACGACCATGAGGTCGAAGGCCCAGTGGGCGATGGTCGCCTGGGTGGCCGTGGGGCGCTGGTCCGCCGGGACGGAGGTCAGTCCCACCACCTTGGTGTCCGGACTGAAGCCGGCCAGGACGGAGTCGAGCAGGGGGATCTTGATGCCGCCCTTGACGGTCCCGTCCTCCTGCAGGCGTCCGAAGAGGTACTCCGGCACCCGGGTGTCGGTCTCCCAGACGATCTCCAGCGCCGCGAACTTCACCGGCTGCTTGTGGAACACCGAGCGGGCGATGGAGTCGCCCAGGACGAACTGCACCGGCGTGGCCACCGCGGCGATGGTGAACGGAACGGCGAATCCGAGCCGGTGGTAGTGGTCCCGGCGGCCGCGCAGCCAGCCCACGGCGTAGACGCCCGCCACCACGAAACCCGCGGTGATGATCATCGCCACGACGAAGTGCCAGTACTGGGGCCCGAACATCGGGGTGAAGATCGCTTTCCAGACGTTCACGTCGACCGGGTCGCCGTCGGAGTCCAGGGTGAAGCCCTGCGGTGTGTTCATCCAGGAGTTGGCGGCCAGGATGCCGAACGCCCCGAGGAGCGCGGCGGCCGGCAGGGGAAGCCCGAGCAGGAAGTGCGTCCGGGGCTTCAACCGCCGCCATCCGTACAGATAGATGGCGATGAGCACGGCCTCCAGGAAGAACGCCCAGGCCTCGACACCGAATCCGATGCCGAAGACGTCACCCCATCTGCCCATCAGTCCCGGCCAGAGCAGGCCGAACTCGAAGGAGAGCACCGTGCCGGTGACGATGCCGAGCGCGAACTGCACCGCCATGACGGCCGACCAGCGCCGCGCCAGGAGCAGGGCGACGTCGTCCTTGCGGCGCAGGCCGCGGTAGTGCATGACCAACGTGATGAAGGGGAAAGCCACGCCGAGGGGAACCAGGATGATGTGGGACGCCAGCGTGAAGGCCATGAGTTCCCGGGCCGGCAGGAGTTGGGCCGGGGTATCCGTCAGCAGGTGGAACGAGGTGGACATACCCGCCTTCGCTGGTCGTGGCCGTCCGGGAGAGGATCACCCGCCGGTGGCGAATCCCGGGAAGAGCGTCATGCCGCCGTCGACGTACAGGGTGGTTCCCACCACGTAGTCCATGAGGTCGGAGGCGAGTGCGACCACGGCGTGGGCGATGTCCTCGGGGTCGCCGATCCGGTCGTACGGGATGAGCTTCAGGAGGTCCTCCCGCGCCTCGGGCGTCTCCCAGGCGTCGCGGTTGATCGGAGTCTTGATCGCCCCCGGGGCGACCGCGTTCACCCGGATCTTCTCCGGTGCGAGCTCTTGGGCCAGGGTCTGCATCATCATCTGCACACCGCCCTTGGAGGACGCGTAGTTGACGTGGCCCGCCCAGGGGATGATCTGGTGCACCGAACTCATGCAGACGATCTTCCCCGCGGCGCGGGACACCTCGGGGACCACGCCACGGCGCCGGAACTCCTTGACCGCCTCCCTGGCGCACAGGAACTGTCCGGTGAGATTGACGTCGATGACCTTCTGCCACTGGGCGAGGGTCATGTCGGTGAACCCGGCGTCCCGCTGCAACCCCGCGTTGGCGACCAGGATGTCGATGGTCCCGAACTCCTCGACCATCCGGTCCGTCATCGCCGTGACCTGGCTCTCCTCGGACACGTCGGCCTCGATGGCCGCCGCGCGCACCCCGAACGAGGCGATCTCCTCGACGACCCTCTCGGCGGCCTCGCGGTCCGCGACGTAGTTGACGACCACGTCGGCGCCGGCGCGGCCCAGGCCGATCGCCGTGGCCTTGCCGATGCCCGAATTCGCGCCGGTGACGAGTGCCTTCTGGCCCTGCAGCAGACGTGCGGGGATCACACCTCGCGGTGCTTCCTCCATGGTCGAACCCATGACGCCCTGCCTCCTCGCTGCGTGGCCGTGTCCCGCCGGGCTGTTGCCCGGGCGGGCGACGGAGGTCACGCAATCACCGGCCGTGGTGGTCGGCACGCAGGGAGAACGGCTGTTGAGCCGTTGGGCCGAACATCTTCGTCCGATCGGTCCAGTGCGCCCGGGGCTCAGCCCAGCCGCTCCAGAAGGTGGTCGCCGACCCGCAGGGCGTTGGCGATGGCCGTCAACGACGGATTGACCGCGCCGATGCTCGGGAAGAAGCTCGTGTCGACGACGTAGAGGTTGTCGAGGTCGTGGGCCTTGCAATCGACGTCCAGCGCGGACGCGGCCGGGTCCGCGCCGAAGCGTACGGTGCCCGCCTGGTGAGCGGTCGCACCGATCGGCATGCCCTTGTGCAGATAGATGCTGCGGGACAGCAGGTGGTCCTCGTGCATGCCCAGATGACCGAGCATCCCCTGCAGCTTGCGCCTCAGCCGCTTCAGGGATTCGACGTTGTTCTTCTCGTCGAGAGCGAGGTGGATGCGGCCGTCGCCGTCGAGGGTGACCCGGTTGTCGGGCAGCGGCAGATCCTCACCGCACAACCAGAAGTCGACGGCATGGTGGGCAAGGACCTCGAACGGCATGTCCGGTGTGACCGCACCCGCCCACCGCGGCGCCTCGCCGTGGATCTGCTCGGCGTCCGACTTGCCCAGCATCTGGATGCCGCCCAGCGGGAAGTCCCAGTCGTCCGCGCCGAGGTACCAGTCGTGCAGGGCCAGGGTCTTCTGGAACCGGGTGTCGTTGGGTTCCTTCGACACCGCCATCAGCGCCAGGTTGTTGTGTCGCATGTAGAACCGCCCGACCACGCCGGAGCTGTTCGCGAGACCGTGGGGATGGTGCTCGTTCGCCGAGGCCAGCAACAGCGCCGCGGAGTTGACGGCCCCACAGGACACGACCACCACATCCGCCGTGTAGCGGACCTCCGAGCCGTCGGGAAGCCGACCGACGACCGCGCTGACACTGCGCCCACGGCCATCGGTTTCCAGGCGCACCACCTTCGTGTGCGTGACCATCTCGACGTTGGGGTGTGCCAGAGCCGGCTCGACGCAGATCACCTCGGCGTCGGACTTGCCGCGGACCAGGCACGGAAAGCCGTCGACCCGGTCGCACCGGATGCAGACGCTGGAGTGGGTGGGCCGACCCCCGTTCTCCTGGCTCAGATCGACGCCGATCGGCAGGTGGAACGGGTGCAGGCCACGCCTCTCCAGGTCGTCGCTCAGCCGCTGGATGCGCGGCTCGTGCTCCACGGGCGGATGGGCGTACTGCGCGCTCACCGGCCCCTCGCCGGGGTCCTCGCCGTGCCGTCCGTGGACGAGGTAGAGGTGTTCGGCCTGTGTGTAGTACGGCTCCAGGTCCTCGTAGCGGATCGGCCAGGCGGGGGAGAGGCCGCCGTGGTGGCGGAGCTCGCCGAAGTCCTCGGGCCGCAGTCGGAACAGGGCGGCGCCGTAGAACTTCGTGTTCCCGCCGACGTAGTAGTTGACCTCGGGCGGGAACTCGTCGCCGTTCTTGTCCAGCCAGAACTCCGGGGCCCGGTACTTGCCCTTGACGAAGACGGCCGTCGAGTCCCAGTTGTCCCGCTCGCGCGGCAGGTAGCCGCCGCGTTCGACGAGAAGGACACGTTTGCCGGACGGGGCGAGCCGATGCGCGAGGGTGCCGCCGCCGGCGCCCGTACCGATGATGACGACGTCGTAATGAGGGGCGTCGCCCACGAGACCACCGTCCTTGTGATCATGGCCCTGAACCGGCGTCGGGCTTCTCCCCCGCTGTGCGGGGCCGAGCGTCCCATTCGTTCGAACGTATCCGCCCTCCGCCTGGACGGCGACCGGAGGAGCGGTCGCCGAACGGCCCCGGCGGTCACAGCACCGCGATCGGATTCACCGGCGAGCCAGTGGCTCCCGGCAGCCGCAGTGGGGCGACCGCACACAGGAAACTCCATCGCCCCGCCCGCACGCAGACGGGGACCAGGTCCTCGAACTGCAGGTAGTCCATCAGATGGATGCCCATGGCATGGATGGCCAGGACATGCACGGGGAAGGAGACGCCCTGCACCGCGCTGGGCGCGGTGTCGTTGTTGCCGTCTCCGCCCAGGACCGAGACCTCGCGCTCGGCCAGGAACTCCACGGCGGTCGGGTGCAGGCCGGTCCGCGCCGTGGCCGCGTTCCACGGCCCGAGTTCGGTGCGCCGAAGGCGATGTCCCGTCCTGACGAACAGCAGGTCTCCCGGTCCGACGCGGACCCCCTGCGCGGCCTCGGCTGCCATCAGGTCGGCCGCGGTCACATGGTCGCCCGGTTCCAGCCAGGGCACGCCACGCAGCCGTGGGATGTCCAGCAGGACGCCCCGGCCGACGATCCCGTCCGCGACCAGGTCCACGGAGAGCGCACGGGCACCCTCGGGCGTCACGGTGCTCGCGGGCACCCCGCCGTACAGCTCCCCGTCGAGCACCACGTGGCAGAGCGCGTCGAGATGGCTGTCCGCGTCCCCGTGCACGTTCATGGCGAAGCGGTCGGTGGCGAAGTGCAGCCCGCCCGCGTCGAGGTCGTCCGGAGCGGGCCCGGTCATCCGGTGCACCGCGGGCTCGGGGTCGTCGGGGCCGGGCACGGTCTCGACCGGAGCGGCCAGCGACACCGTACGTCCGAGGCGGACCTCCGCGGCGGCCGCTGCCACCCGCTCGGGGGTCAGACGGCCGAGTGCGCCGCACCGGCCGTCCACCGCCGGCTGCGCCGCCGCCCGGCTCCGGAGGCGATCGTAGAGCGCCCGGAATGCGTGTGCGGTCATATCGGCCGCCACTGGCGGCTCCATGGGCGACGTCACGCATACCCCCAGGGGCTCAGGCCCCACCGGAACACGTGTGTCGCCCCCGGCTCCAGGACGGCGAGGTTGGTGCCGCTGCGAAAGGCGTCCGGTGGACAGGACATGGCCTCCACGGCGACGCCGCGCCGCCGCCGTTCGGCGTCGGCCAGGGTGTCGCCCGTGTACACCTGGACGTAGTGGGTTCCCTCGCCGAGCCAGAGATCCACGCCCCGCAGTCCGGAGGGGTGCGCCAGCCGCACGGTCGCCCGCCCGTCAGGGCCGCGGTCGAGTCCGGTGAAGGCGGTGTCCAGTCGCAGATCGCCGATGGGACGGGCGGCGCGGAAGTCGTACGGGGTGCCGTCCACGGGCTCCTGCCCGACGGGCAGGCCCCTGTCGTCGGTCCGCAGCAGATACCGGGCGGGAACGGTAAGCAGTGCGCTGTCGACGAGGTCGGTGCCGACCGCCAGATAGGGATGCTGGCCCACTCCGTAAGGCGCTGGCTGCCGACCGGTGTTGGTGGCGTGAACCGCGGTGACGAGCCCTTCAGGGCTCAGCCGGTACTCGACACTGACATCGAGGAGGAACCGATATCCCGGCTGGGGACAGAGCGTCGTGCCGAGCATCACCGCGTCGTCGGTGCGCGCGAGGAGCTTCCACAGGGTCCAGCGGAGCAGTCCGTGGATCGCGTTGTTCTTCTCGACCTCGGTCACGGGGAGTTGGAGACTCCTGCCGCCGAAGTCGTAGCGTCCGTCTCTCACGCGGTTCGGCCAGGGGATGAGCAGTTGTCCTCTTCCGCCCGTGATGGCGGACCCGGCGGAGTCGGCGTCGAGCACCGGTCGGCCGTTGACGACGTAGTCGCGCAGGGCGCCGCCCAGCTGGAGCACCACCGCACTCTGTTCCCCGCGGACCAGGCGCCACGACTCGCCCGTCGGGCCGGGGGACTCGTTCACGCCGTCACGCGCGACGGCGTGGACGGTCCGCTCCGTGTCCGCCCCGGACGGCCGCTTCCAGTCGGCGGGTTCCCGGCGCATCAGCGAGAGCACCGCCGTGACGACGGCCTCCGGAGGCTGGTCGATCTCCACTACCAACGGGTGCTCGTCGGGCGCCGGCTCCTGGAGAATCGCGAGCTGGCTGTTCAACAGCTCCACCGGGAAGAAGTGACCGTGCCGCGAGGCCATCCGGGAACGCAGGAGCTCGCGCGAGCCGTGCAGATACACCAGAAGGACTCCGGGGCGATCCGCGAGCAGCGCGTCACGGTATGCGCGCTTGAGCGCGGAGCAGGTCACGACGGCCTGCCGTCGGGCCGCGATCGCCCCGTCCATCCATGCCGCGATCGCGGCGAGCCACGGCATCCGGTCGCTGTCCGTGAGGGCATGACCGGCGGCCATCTTGGCGCGGTTGGTCTCGGGGTGGAAGTCGTCTGCGTCCCGGTACTCCCAGCCCAGACGGTCGGCGAGGAGACGCCCCACCGTCGACTTGCCCGATCCGGCGACGCCGACGACGAGCACCAGTTGCGGCAGCCCCCCGGCAGCTGTTCCGTGTTCCACGGGTGGCGACCCCGATCGTCAGTCCCTCACCGGCCGGGGCGTGACGCGCGACCCCCCGACGGCGCCGAACCCCGGCCGATCACTCCTGTCCGTTCCCTCCCGCCGACCGGGCGCACCCGTGTGGGTCGTCATGACAGGTCCTCCATGTCGTGTGCCCGCCGAGGGGCCTCCGTCCGGTCGGTCGGATACCTCCAATCTGACCCCCACAGGCCCCCGCCGCACGTCGGCCGAAAGAGAAGGCCCGTGCAGCCCTCCAGAGCCGCGGGGAGGGCCGCGACCGGGCTCGCCTCATGGATGCCTGCGCACCGCCGGCAAGCATCGTGTGAGCGCTGCCGCGGCTGTTGTTGCTCCACGTGTTCGCTCGCGCGGCCGCGCGTGTCCCATGGGTGGTATGTCCGGGTGTGATGGCGGTCGTGGGTGCTCACGACATGGATGCAGGCACGGGCTCAGGGCGGCGGAGGGTGTGCGGTCAGCCAGTGCCGGGCGATCTGTTCCCGCGTCGCGATCCACGCTCCGCCGTGTTGCGTGACGTACCGCAAGAAGCCGTCGAGCGCGCGAATGCGGCCGGGGCGGCCGATGATGCGGCAGTGCAAGCCGACACTCATCATGCGGGGGCGTTCGGCGCCCTCCGCGTGCAGAACGTCGAACGAGTCGACGAGGTACGTGAGCATGTCGTCCGCGGTCGTGAACCCATGGACGATCAGGAACTTGAAGTCGTTCGCGTCGAGGCTGTACGGCACCACGAGGTGCGGCCGGTCGGTTGCCTCGACGTAGAAGGGCAGATCGTCCGAGTAGTCGTCGGAGTCGTAGAGAAAGCCGCCTTCCTCGACGACGAGGCGCCGTGTCGCGGAACTCGTGCGGCCGGTGTACCAGCCGACGGGCCTGCGGCCGACGAGTCGCTCGATCGTGGCGGTCGTGCGCGCGATATCGGCGCGCTCGACGTCCTCGGGAACGGTGCGGTGGTCGATCCAGCGCCAGCCGTGCCCTGCCACCTCCCAGCCGGCGGCGGCCATCGCGCGCGCGGCGTCCGGGTTGCGCTCCAGGGCCTGTCCGACGGCGAAGACGGTGAGGGGCACACGGTACGTACCGAGCGTGCGATGAATGCGCCAGAAACCGGCGCGCGAGCCGTAGGCGAACATCGCCTCGACGTTCAGATCACGTCCGCCGACCACGGGCGGCGCACCGACGACCTCGTGCAGGAACCCCTCCGAGGCACGGTCGCCGTCAAGGACGTTGTGCTCGCCGCCCTCCTCGTAGTTGAGGACGAGACTGACGGCGACGCGGGCGCCACCGGGCCAGGCGGCATGAGGCGGCTCGGCGCCATAGCCGACGAGGTCGCGCTGGTGCTCGGACACGGCGGCACCCTACCGGTGATCGACGACCGTCCGGACGACGTGCCGCGCCGCCACTCCGGGACCCACGCATCCGGTCGCTCCGCACCGTTCCGCCCGCCGGCCGACGACAGCCCACCCTGCCGGGCACAGCCGCGCCTACGCCTCTCGGAGGCTCCGTGCCCGCGAGACCGTGCTCGGTCGGGTGGCACGCCTTTGCCGACCGGACGTGCGACTGGAACCCACGGTTCGTCCGATTTAGACCGTTACGCCCCTATGATGCCCGTGCCATCCCCTCGTCCTGAAGGAGTATCTCGTGGCATCTCGCTTGAACCCGTACATCAGCTTCTCCGGCGATGCGCGGCAGGCCATGGAGTTCTACAAGAGTGTCCTGGGCGGCGATCTCAGGCTCAGCGGTTACGGCGAGTTCGGCTCGGAGGTGCCGCCCGGATACGACGACAAGATCATGCACGGCATGCTCGAGACGTCCGGCGGATTGACGCTGATGGGCGCCGACGTGCCGCCGGGCATGGAGCACAGGGCCGGGACCAACTTCGCGGTGAGCCTGAGCGGCGACGACGCGGACGAGCTCAAGGGCTATTGGGAGAAGCTGTCCGCCGAAGGCACGGTCTCCGTACCCCTGGAGAAGCAGATGTGGGGCGACGTGTTCGGAATGTGTACGGACAAGTTCGGCATCACATGGATGGTCAACATCAGCGAGCAGGCCTGACCGCGTCCCAGCTCGGTGAGAACGCAAGACTCGGCCGCCCCAGCCACTGCGGGGCGGCCGATCCCGTGGTGCGCCACCTGCCGCGCGAGCCGGCCGATCCCGCGCTCCCGTTCCGGCCCGACCTCCCGCCCTGCCGGGGCCGGTGAGCCGTAGGCCCGTCTCAGACGGAGAGCAGGTCCACCACGAAGACCAGGGTCGAACCGGCCGGGATCAACGGCGAGGGCGACTGCTTGCCGTAGCCGAGACGCGGGGGAACGATGATCTCGCGCCGACCGCCGACCCTCATCCCCCTCACCCCCCGGTCCCAGCCCTTGATGACCCTGCCGCCGCCCACGGCGAACTTGAACGGCTGGCCCCGGTCCCAGGAGGCATCGAACTCCTTCCCGGACTCGAAGGTGACCCCGACGTAGTGAACCCTGACAACCATGCCCGGCTTCGCCTCGGGCCCGTCCCCGACGACCAGGTCCCGGATGGTCAGCTCGGTGGGAGCGTCACCCTCCGGAACCTCGACCTCGGGCTTCGTCAGTTCACTCATCGCATCCTCATCACTCTCCGCCGGAAGCCCTCGCACGGACCAGCCGGACGCATGGACACTCCATGCGGCAGAGGGTCACGCTACCGAGAACGGCGATCCCCGGTGTGGTTGCCGTACGCGTCCGGTGCCGGGCGTTCCGCGGGCTCAGACGCGGACGACGACGAGGGCGATGTCGTCGCGGGCTCCGCTGGCGACGCCGAGTCGCGCGAGCAGCGCGTCGGCCAGCTGATCCGGGTCAAGGCCGGCGAGGTCACCCAGGGTGGTGGTGAGCCGGTCCAGGCCGGTGTCGATGTCCTCGTCGCGGCGTTCGATCAGTCCGTCGGTGTAGAGGACGAGGGTGTCACCCGGGTGGTAAGGGGTGCCGGCCTGCGGCCGGGGAACGTGCTCGGGTCTGGCTCCCAGCGGTGGGTCGGTGGCCTGGTCCAACAGCTCGAACGTGCCGTCCGCGTGCAGCAGCACCGGCGGCGGGTGCCCCGCGCTGGAGTAGACGAGCAGGTGGGAGCGGGTGTCCACGAGCACGCTGACCGCGGTCGCGGCGAGCGCGCCGTCCACGGAGCGGGCGTACATGCCCAGCACTTCCAGGGCCCCGGCCGGCCCGGCCACCGCCCGACTGGCCGCGGACAGCGCGCTGCGGAGCATGCCCATGACGGTGGCCGCCTCCAGCCCGTGCCCGACGACGTCGCCCACGGCGACGGTGAACCGCCCCTCGGCCAGGTCGACGGTGTCGTACCAGTCGCCGCACACGTTCAGCGAACCGATCGCGGGTAGATAGCGCACCGCCACGTCACTGTGCCGGGCCAGGTCCGGGGAGTGCAGCATCGCCTCCTGCAAGGTGACGGCGACCTCCCGCTCCCGGGCGTGCGCCGCCCGCAGCTCCTCGTTCAGCCGCTGCAGCTCCCGCGCGCGGGCGTACAGCTCGGCCTCCATCCCCTCCTCTCGCTCGGTCATCCGCCGCCCCTCGTTGCGGCCACGGAACCGGCGGAACCGCATGAATGCCGTCACGTCCTCGACGCGGTGGATGATCCACGCGACGCGCCCGTCCGCGTTCTTGACCGGGGTGTTCACCGGGGACCACCAGCGTTCCTCGAACACACCGGGCTGCGAGACGACGGGGATGTCGTACTTCTGCACCGCCATGGTGTCGGCCTCACCGGTGGCCAGCACCCGTCCCAGCGACGCCCCGAGGTTCTTCACCCCGTCCGCGCCCGGGTCGGCGGGATTGTCGGGGAACGCGTCGAACACGTGCTGCCCGAGCAGATCCTCCCGGGTGCGGCCGGTCGCCCGCAGGTACGCGTCGTTGACATCCACGATCACCAGATCCGGTGCCAGCACCAAATACGGGCTGGGCGTCGCGGCGAACAACGCACCGTGGTCGATCTCCGGCCTCACAGACGTTCCGATCCTCGTCCCGAGAGGAGCCCCCTCCGACCAGCGTACGCAGCGCTCCGGCCGACCGCGCCTCAGCAGGCCCGTCCGGCGGGACCGGCCGCAGTCACCCGGCCACTCCACTGCGGTGGCCGGGTGGGTGGGGTGGGCGTTGCATGGGAGGCAGCGCGGTCCACCTGTCTCGTCGAATGGGCGTTCACACAGTGGTTGGTGAAGATCATCCGGACAGCAGGTCCGTCCCCGAGGGGTTGGAGGACGCCGTACTGGACGCGCTCTTCTCCCAGTCGCCCATGGGCCTGCACGTGTACGACCAGGAGCTGCGTCTGGTACGGATGAACACGGCGGCCCGGCTGATGCGGGAGTTCCCGGTCAACCGGTTGCTCGGCCGTACGCTGCCGGAGATCCTGCAGTCCTTCGACATCACCGACCCCGCGGCCGTGGAACGGGCCGCCCGCCGGGTGCTGGAGACCGGCGTGCCCGAGCTCGACATGACCATCCGGTTCCGCGACCGCCGTGTCCCTCCGGTGGAAACCGTCTCCTCGGCGTCTGCGTTCCGCCTGCAGCGCGCCGACGGCACCGTGCTGGGGCTGGCCGCCGCGCTGACGGACATCACCGCCCGGATGCGGGCCGAAGCGGAGGTGCGCCTGCAGAACGAGGCGGCCGCGCGGATCGGAACCACGCTCGACATCTTCCGTACGGCGGCCGAGTTCTGCGAGGTCGTCTCCCCGGCTCTGGCCGACACCGTGACCGTCGACGTCTACGACGTGGTCCTGGGCGGCCGGGCTCCCATCGCGGACGCTCTCGACCGGGATCAGACCGTTCGACGCGTGGGATACCGCTCGGTCGCAGGCCCGGACGAGCAGGGCGTCCCCGCCGTCGGCGAGGTGGACGTGTACCCGCCCGGCACGCCCTACCGAACCGTCCTGGACACCCTGGCCCCCAAGCTGATCCGACGACTGCGCCCGGACGCCCCCTGGCTCGATCCCCGACGACGGCGGTATGCCCGGATCCTGAGCGCGCGGGCGCATTCCATGCTGCTGGTTCCGATCCGAGCGCGGGGTGTGGTGCTCGGCCTGGCCTGTTTCTACCGCTGGCGCGAACCGGCCCCGTTCGACCACCGGCACCTGAGGCTCGCGCAGCAGCTCACCACGCTCGCGGGCCAGTGCCTGGACAACGCTCGCCTCTACGGGCGTGAGCGCTCGGCCGCCCGCATTCTGTCCGGTGGTTTCGCACAGGCGCAGGCATCCGTCGTGACGGCCGTCGAACTCGCCCGCACCCACCTGCCGGCCGGCACGGGCGGTGGCTGGTCCGACGCCATCTCCCTCTCCGGATCCAGGGTCGCCCTCGTGGCCGGGGACACCACTTCCGGGACTTCGCGTCCGGCGGCGACGAGCGAGCTTCGCGCGGCGATCGAGGCGCTGGCCGACCTCGACCTGCCGCCGGACGACATCCTCCAGCGTCTTCACGACCTCGCCAGTCGTCCGAGCACCCCGCCGGACACGGCCACACCCGATGCGGGTGACGGAACGCCCGCCACCTGCCTCTGCCTCGTCTACGATCCGGTCACCCGCCTGTGCACCGCGGCGAGCGCGGGACACCCGTCACCGATTCTGGTGCATCCGGGCGGCGCCGTCGAACCGCTGGATGTCGCGGCCGGACCACCTCTCGGGCAGGGTCTCGCGGAGTACGCGCTCACGGAACGCGTCCTGCCCGAAGGGAGCACCCTGCTGATCTGCAATACCGCTCTGCTGACCGCGGCCGACGGCCGGGAGTCGCTGCTGAGTCGGTTGACCGACCTGTTCGCCGAACCGCAGCCCTCTCTTCAGGCCGCGTGCGACAGGTGTGCCGAGGCCCTCGCGCCCGAACAGCCGCTTCGCGACGCCTACCTGCTGCTGGCCCGCACCCGCACGCTGGGCGACTCCCAGACGAAAGCGTGGACCTTTCCCAACAGCCCGGAGAGCGCCGGGCAGGCGCGCAGGAGAGCCGTGGACCAGCTCACGGAATGGGGACTGGCCCAGGACGTCATCGACGACACCGCCCTCGTCGTCAGCGAACTGGTCACCAACTCCGTGCGCTACGCGAAGGGGCCGATCCAGGTGCGCCTCATCCACGACGGCACGCTCGCGTGCGAGGTCACCGACGACAGCAGCGCCAGTCCGCACCTTCGCCGCGCCCTGGACACGGACGAGAACGGCCGGGGCCTGTTCATCACCGCCCACCTCACCCAGCGCTGGGGCGTGAGGCCCTCAGGACGAGGCAAGACGCTCTGGGCGGCACGGACCCTCGCAACGGCTCCGGCCCCCGGTCACCCCCCTGCCGAGGCGTGACCGGGGCCGAACCGCAAAGGGCCCGAGTCCTGCGCTGCTCCGGCCGTGATGTCTCTGGAGTCCAGTGGGTCACCGGTGGGGTGAACTGGGAGCTTCGGCGTGAACGCGACTCCTCCTGACGGGGGTTGGTCCGGGACTGGTCCGGATCTTGGAGTGCGCTGGTGGGCGACAGGGATCGGGCAGGAGTGGGAGGTCGTGGAAATGACCGGAAGCGGGGAGGGTGCTTCCCATGGGTGAGGCTTACCCTGTCGGCTACGGCCGTTGGCCGTCGAGCCGGCGACTTTACGGACAGCCCCGATGGCCTGGACGAACTCCGTGGCGAGGACCGGGATTCCCTGTACGCCCTCCTGGAACGCGTCTTCGTCTGCCCGCTTGGTGTCAGTCGCCCGCCGCACTCGGCGCCGTACGAGCCGCGGCCGCCCTCCGACCCCTGCGGCGTGAGCGCGGACGCCCCGGCGCCGTGCCCGTCGACAGCTGGAAGGTGACCGCCACGCGTGCACCGCCCAGGGGGCCACGCGTGATGTGGACGGCGCCCCGGGCGGCGAGGGCCGCGCGACGGGCGATGTCGAGCCCGAGGCCGGTGGAGCCCGTACTCCCGCCGCGGGCGAGGGCACCGTCCGGGTCGGCGATGCCGGGGCCGGCATCGTGAACGGTCAGTTCCACGGTGTGGGCGGTGCGGCACACGGAGACTTCCAGGGCGGTGCCTCGGGAGGTGTACCGGAAGACGTTGCCCACGAGCGCGTCCACGACGGCCGTGATGTCCGCTTCGGGGAGGCAGACGGGGGTCGTCTCGTCCGTGATCTGCAGTGTGCAGGGACGGTCCTGCTGACCCGCGAGCACGGCCCAGAAGGCCGCGCGTCGACGGACGACGTCGGCGACCTCGCAGTGGTCCCCGCCCTCCCGCGGTCCGTCGGGCGATTCCTCGCCCCGCAGGGCCCGGCCCATCGGGCCGACGGCGAGCGGCGTGCGAGCCTCGGCGATGATCGCGTTGAGCTCCCGCTCCAGTTCGGCGACGGCCGTCTGGATGCGTCCGGTCTCGGCGCTCGGCGTGATCCGCTCGACCGCCAGGTGCAGGGCGGTCAGGGGGGTGCGGAGCCGGTGGGACAGGTCCGCGACCAGTTCCCGTTCGACGGCGAGCAGGTCCGTCATTCGGTCGGCCATGGTGTTGAAGGCCGTGCCCGCCTCCTTCAGTTCCGGCGGCCCCTTCGGCTGGACGCGGGTGTCGAGGTTGCCCGTGCCGAGCCGGCGTGACGCCTCGGCCAGCCGCTTCGCCGCCGTGACGACGGCGGCGCCGAGGCGGTCGGCGACCAGGACGGAGCCGCCGAGCAGGACGACCGCCAGACCCGCCATGACGCTCCACGACAGGACGACCCCCCGGGCCAGGTCGTCGTCGGGCACGAAGTTCTCCACCACCGCGACCCGGTCCTGGGGCAGGATCACCGGCTGCAGGTAGATCCAGCCGCCGGGCACGTCCCGGGAGATGGACTCGCGTTCCTCCTCGGCCCGGCCCAGCAGCTCCGGCGGAGCGTGGCCCGCGCCGCCGACCGTTCTGTGGTCCGGCAGATGGATGACCATGTGCTCGGCCGCGCGCAGCCCCGCCCCGGCCTCGCGCAGCTCGGCCGCGTCCGTGGTGAGGGCCAGGATCGGCGCCATCGCCGCCGCGCTCTGTTCGGCCGCCGTGATGCTCTGCTCGCGGGCGAGCGACATCACGAGCAGACCCAGCGGGATCAGGAACGACAGCGCCACCATGGAGGTGACGGCCAGGGCCACCCCCGCCAGGGAGCGCCTCACCGCGGGGCCCCAGGCTCGGCGCGGCGTCTTCGGGGCCCTCGGTTCACGGGTGCAGCGCTCCAACGGGTAGCCGTGTGCCCAGCGCCACGGTCGGGGATTCGGGTCCGGGGTCCGGGCGACGGGCCGCCGGGGGGTCTCCCGGTACCACGTCCTTCGGGAGGGGCGTATGCCGTCACCGGCCCCGTGATCCGGGACGACGGGCCGTCAGGAGGTGCCGAACGACAGGCCGTGCTCGCCGGTGCGCAGGGACACCGCCCGGTCGGCCACCGGGATCGTACACCCCTTGGTCGAACTGCAGCTCGCATAGCCGATCAGCACCTTCGCCTCGCCCGGAGCGGTCGCCCGGATCGGCAGCGTCAGCGTGACGGGGCCGTCGGGGTAGACCGGTACGGCGGCGCGCACGCCCGGCACCGTGATGCTCTTGACCGGCTTGTCCACCGTCATCTCACCGGTGGTGGCGACCGAACCGGCGGGACGGACCTCGGTCGGCCGCCCCACCCCTTCGACGCCCTCGGCGGGGAGCGCGGTGCTGTAGAGGTGGAAGCCGGCTTCGTCGGGCGTGAACGTGGCGACCAGGGTCCCCGCGTCGGACTTCCAGTCGGCCACGCTCAGCCGGACGGTGACGCCGTTCTCGTTGAACTCCGTCACGGCGACGGCGTGCGACGGCGCGGACTCCTGGCCGCAGCCGGTCAGCGAGACGGTGGCCAACAGGGCGGCCGCGGCCCAGGCGAGGCGCTTGCGCGCGGCGCGGGGGAGGCAGGGGGCCGGGTGGGGAGAGGTCATGGGGTGTCTCATGTCGCCTTTCCGGGTCTTTCTCGTGTTTCGGGGAGGTGGGCCGCACGCCGGGGGCGCGACCGGCCTTCGTGGGCACGGGGGAGTGGAGCCGTCCGGTGCACAGGGGAAGTCGAGCCCTTCCGGGCGCGTGGCGTTGGTACTCGGGTACCGGCGCTCACAGGGGCGCGGTCGTTCCCTGCAGCCGCACCTGCAGGGCGTACACCAGGTCGGTCCACAGACCGGTGACCAGCAGGATGCCGACGAGGACCAGAAGTGCCCCGCCGGCCCGCATGACGGTCCCGTGGTGGTTCCTGATCCAGCGGAAGGCGCGCAGGGCCCGCTGGAAGGCGAGTGCGGTGAGCAGGAAGGGCGCGCCAAGACCCACGCAGTAGCAGACCATGAGGAGGGCGCCGCGCCCGGCGCTGGCCTCGTTCCAGGCCAGGGCCTGCACGGCGGCCAGGGTCGGCCCGATGCAAGGGGTCCAGCCCACGCCGAAGACGACGCCCAGCAGGGGCGCGCCGGCCAGGCCGAAGGAGGGCCGGCGGCTGCTGCGCAGCTCGCGCTGGGTGAAGCCGGGCAGCCAGCCCGCGAATGCGAGGCCCATGACGATGGTGAACAGGCCGAGGACCAGCGTGATGCCGTCCTGGTAGGCGAGCAGGTTGCGCCCGACGAAGCCGAACAGGGCGCCCCCGGACACCAGGACGCCGCTGAAACCCAGAACGAACAGCGCCGCTCCGGCGACCATCCGCCCGCGCCGTCCGCCGTCCGCCTCGGCGAGGTCGGAGACCGACAGACTGGTGACGTAGCTCAGGTAGCCCGGCACGAGCGGCAGGACGCACGGGGAGAGGAAGGACACCAGGCCCGCGGCCACGGCCACCGGCACGGCGAGGAGCAGGGTGCCCGACACCGCGCCGGCGGTCGGCCCGGTGGCGAGCGCCGCCCACGTGGGGCCGGTCATGCGTCCTCCCCGGCGACCCGGTCCACGAGGGGCTCCAGACGCGCGCGGGTGACCGGACCGGAGATGGCGACGGCGATCCGGCCCTGCCGGTCGATGACCAGTGTGGAAGGGATGGCCTGCGGGTTGATCAGCGTGGGCGGGAAGGCCAGCAGCAGCTTTCCGTCGGGATCGTGAATGCTCGGGTACCGCAGACCGTAGGTCCTCTCGAACTCCCGGGCCGGCCCGGTGGAACGGTCGCGGACGTTGACGCCCAGGAGCTCCACGCCGCGCGGCGCCGCCGCACCGCGCAGCGCCTCCAGGTCGGCGGCCTCGGCGCGACAGGGGGCGCACCAGGAGCCCCACACGTTCAGGACGACGACTTTGCCGCGGTACGAGCGCAGCGCCAGGTCCCCACCCGTGAGGTCCCGGCCGGAGGTGTCGGGCGCGGAAGGGCGTTCGGCGACCGGCAGCACCGCCGCGGTCTCGACGGTGCCCGCTCCCGGCGCGGCGCCGTCCGCCCCCGCCACGGCGCCCCCGCCGCAGCCGGTGGCCGCGAGGGCGAGGAGGAACAGGGCGACCGTCGCCGACGCGCCGCGTCTGTGGCCGCGGGCCGTCATCAGGCCCACTTCCGCAGGAACGCGCCGAGGCCCGTCTCGGTCAGCTCGGGGTTGCCGGTCGAGTGCGTCTCGGTCACCACCTTGCCGTTGCCGTCGAGAACGACCAGGACGGGCATCTTGTACGCGCCCTCGCCGGAGCAGTAGTCGCGCAGGAGGTCGAAGGCCGAGGAGTCCTGGCTTCCGATGTCGACCTTGACCACGTGGTACGAGGCGTCCAGGAGAGCCCCCACGCCGCTCGTGGCGAACACCCGGTCGGCGGCCTTGCAGTTGCCGCACCAGTTGGCGCCGAAGTCGATCAGCACCCTCTTGCCGTCGGCCTTCGCGGCGGCGACCGCGGCCTTGACGGCCCCACGGGCGTCCGCACCGGTCGGGTAGCCGCTGGTGAAACCGGAGGAGCCGGAGGCGGGAGCGCTCTTCTTCGAGGCGGGCTTGGCCGGGGCGGGAGCGGCAGCAGTGCCGGCGGGGCGGGGGGCGGCCTTGGCCGTCGCTGCGGGATGCTTGGCCACGGGCGAGGAGGCGGAAGGGGTCGGGGTGACCGACGTCGCGGCGGCGGTGGGGGAGGCGGATGCCGTCGCCGCCTCCAGGGGCGCCGGGGTGCCGGTGCCCTGGTCGGCGGGTGCGTCCGGGGCCGCCGCCACCGACACGTTCTGCGCCGCGTCGTTCTTCGAGCCGCCCACTCCGAAGGCCGTGGCGACGGCGGCGGAGGCGACCGTGAGGGAGACGGCTGAGAAGCGGGCTAGGCCCTGGATGCCGGCGGTGCGTTGTCTGCGCCGATGTGCGGCCATGACGGATCAACCCCTTGTGTTCGGTGAGCTCTCCGGGGCCTGGAGGCGGCCGATGCCGGAGCGGGCGCAGGACGCGGCCGCGGCGTCCTGTCCGCCGGGGCCGGAGCGATCGTCCTGACCGACCGTGAGCCTAGGTGCCGAACACGCGTCCTGGACCGTCCTGATGCCACCCATCAGGCACGCTTAAGGAACTGCTCAGGTTCGCGACCGCGAGCCTTCCACCAGGGGTTCTCGGGCCGTCCGCGGCGTCTGCCCGAGGGCTCACACCTGGGTCTCGCGCACGCTGGCCTTCGCCGTCGGCACGACGGTCGCCGTGATCTGCGAACGGTGGTCGTCGCTGGTGAAGACGACCACCAGCGTGCCGGGATCGCTCTGAGCGGTGCTCGTGCGGAACCCCGGATCGGGAACGGCCGAGACGAAGCACACGCTGTCGCGGCCGTACTGGACGGTGACCTTGCCCCCCTCGGAGGGAACCGTGTGCAACCCGGGTCCGCCGCTGCACTTCGAGACCGACGGCCGGGGCGTGGACGGGACGGGCGCCCGCGTGACCGAGGGCGAGGGCGTACGGGTGGTCGGCGGCGGTGAAGAGGGGGACGCGGGCGTGGGGGTGGGCGCCTTCGGGGTCGCGACGGACGAGGCCGGCACCCCGACGAGGACGGACGGGGAGGGGTACACCGCCTGGACCGACCGCGCGGCGGGCGGGGTCGGTCGGGTCAGGCCGATGACGAAGTACACCGTGAGCATCACCGCGGTGACGCTGGCCGCGGTGCACGACAGCCATATGAGGAGATAGCGCAGGAGGCGTGGCACCGCATCAGTGTGGCCGACGCCCACCGCACCACCCACCCCGCCCTCGCTCACGGAGGCGCACGTGTCCCGTACGGCCGACGCGACCGGCGGCCCGACCTGGCGATCGCCCCGAGCCGGTCCCGAACCTGAGCTGTTGCTTAGGTCCTCCTGAGCGCATCCCTCAGACGGCGTTCTCGCAGCTTCGGCATGCCTACGCTCCCGTCTCGGCGCCGGCGGACCCTCTCCGCCGCACGAAACCCGCCCGAGCCGACGCGGACCTGGGCCGGCCCCGTCACCGCACCCGTACACCCCCTGGAGGAAACCGAGATGAGTCCCCGAGCCGCCCACAGACGTCGTGGACACCGCGCCCCGCGTCGCCCGCGCGTCACAGCCGCCGTGGCGGGACTCAGTACCCTGGCCGTCGCCGTCGTCTGCCTGGCAGGCGCCGAGCTCGCCGGCTCCGCGCACGACAAGGCCGAATCCGCCGCCCTGGGCGGCGGCCCGCCCGACCCGACGCCGACCACCGGACCGCCGACCGCACCGATGTCCCCGTCGGCCGCCCCGCACACCCGGGCGACCCTCCCCACCACGCCGACGGCCCCCTCGGCCACCCCACCGTCGTCCTCGGCCACCGCCAGGGCGGCGAGACCTTCCGCGTCCCCGGGCGCGCAGAAGCCCAGGTCCGCGCCCTCGGCCGCCGCGAAGCCGCCGGCCACCGAGCCCGACAGCGGTACGCGCCCGGCGGGCGGCGGCGAGGCCGAGGAGGTCGTACGCCTCGTGAACGTCGAGCGCGCAGCGGCGGGCTGCAAGGCTCTGACGGTCGACGCGGACCTCACCCAGGCGGCTCAGGACTACACCGACGACATGGCCGCCACCGGCAACTTCTCCCATACGGGAACCGACGGCTCCCAGCCGCAGGATCGCATCGAGGCGGCTGGATACACCTGGTCACGATCCGGCGAGAACATAGCCAAGGGACAGGCCGACGCGGCCGCCGTCATGGACGCCTGGATGCACAGCCCCGGCCACCGGGCCAACATCCTCAACTGCGGCTTCACCGAGATCGGCGTCGGCGTCAGCACCGACGGCGGCCCCTGGTGGACCCAGGACTTCGGCACTCCCTCCTGAGCCCCTCCTCAGTGCGGCGACACCAGCTTGATGCCCACCCCGCGAACGGTGCGCAGATAGCGCGGTGCCGAGGCCCGCTCGCCGAGCTTGCGGCGCAGCGCCGACACGTGCACGTCGATAGTCTGGTCCTCGATGTAGGCCTCCTGCCAGACCTCCGCTAGCAGCCGGTGCCGGGACACCACCGTCCCGGCGTGCCGGGCGAGAAAGGCCAGCAGGTCGAACTCCCGGCGCGTGAGGACCAGTTCTCGCCCCGCCAGATAGGCCGAACGCGCCGGCGGATCCACGGTCAGCTCACCGACCGTCACCGGACTCGACGCATCGGCGGGTGGGGCCTGCCCGGCGAGCGCGGCGGGGACCGCGGTGCGCCGCAGCACCGCCGAGAGCCGGGCCAGGAGCTGCGCCCCGGAGAACGGCTTGACGAGGTAGTCGTCGGCGCCCGCGTTCAGGAGCTTGACGATCTCGCTCTCGTCGTCGCGGGCGGTCGCGACCACCACGGGCACGTTCGATATCCCGCGGATCATGCGGAGCGCGTCGCCGCCGTCGAGATCGGGCAGGCCGAGGTCCAGCACCACCGCGTCCACCGAACCCTGCGCGACCTCTCGCAGCGCGCCGAACCCATCGCCCGTGCTGCGCACCGCATGACCGTGCTCCGCGAGGATCTCCATCAGCGAGGCACGGATGCTGGGGTCGTCTTCGACCACGAGTACGCGGGGCATGGCGGACACCCTACAACCGGCCGTCCGTCATCCGGACAGCCCTCACCAGGGCCCGATTCCGGGCGCGGGGCCTCCCGGATCACGGGTGATCCAGTGGACCGCTGCCCCCGCGCGTCCCCAGTACCGGAGAAGGCGTCTCGATCCCGCAGGCATGACCCCTCCGGAGCGGGGCGCCCGCGGCAAGGCGCCGAAAAAGAAGGAGTCATGACCGAAGTCATGAGGCGGGGCGCGTCCGTACCCGCAGTCACAGGAACCGTGACCACAGCCGTACCGGCCCGACTGGACCGCCTGCCTTGGTCGAGCCGGCACCGGATGTCAGCGGCCCGCTGATCCTCTCAACCGAATGCGCTCGCAGAGCCGGTCAGAGCATCGAGGTCCTCTTCCGCTTCTACGCCGAGTTCCTGGACGGCGTTCGAGAGCAGGCGAACCGTCTCATCGAGCAGTCCATGGAGGAACGGGACCGCGTCAGTCGGGGTGTTACCTCCTCAGCCGGACCGGACTTGGACCGGAAATGGACCGGAAGAGCTGTCAGGAGTGGGATAGCAGTGGGAGGAACACGGGAGTTGCACCGCATAACCCTTCTCACGCTGGTTGGCGCGGCTAGTAGGCGCTGCCGGGCAAACGTCCAGTTCAGGCGCCCTTCTTCGTCCCCCTACAAGAAGCCCAGCTTCTTCGGCGAGTAGGAGACGAGGAGATTCTTCGACTCCTGGTGGTACAGCAGTTGTACCCGTGCTGACCAGGTAAAACGGCAGCCAGTAGGGCCCCTTGGAGTGGGCTGGTCCGGAAACGGTCCGCCCGACGCGTGTGGACCGGACGGGGCGTCGAGTGCACGCCCACCGACCTGCTACCGCGTCCGGGACCGCCGCAGACGGGAGCGAATCCAGGTGGCCGAGGAGCTGATGACCAGGGTGAGTCCCATGACGGGGATGAGGGATGCCAGGGCGATCGGGCCGGGCCCGATGCCGTCGGCGAGTGCGATCCGTTGCGGGTCCCGAGATGCGTAAACAATGCTCAGATCGCTGCCTTTGTGGAACTTCTTGATGAGCTCGTCAGCTGGCAAGTTCGCCACCACAGGGCCGTCGGCGACGTCGAACGTCACCCGACATCCGTCGAAGCAGTCCGATGGCTCGTCCATGAGTACGGCGGTTGCACGCACCCCGCCTTTGAGGTCCCTCGTCTCCCGGATCGTCGAGGCCAGGAAGTAGGAGCCGACTGCCATGACAAGTACTCCGACAATGATGAGGAGGCCCGCTCGGGCGCGAGGGCGGCTGCGATCCGAGTGCGTGTCGGTCGATCGGCTTCGTGTGTCCATGCCCCCCCCGGGGGATCGTAGCCATGGTCGATCCCGGCCGGTGCGGAGAGAGCACCTCACCGTGGTGTGATGCAGGTCATATCTGCGTCCTGTCACGTTCCAGAGCGGTCACCTGTCCCATTGGTGTCACCGGTACCGAAGCCGGTGCCTGACCTGGGAGTTCGCTATGACCAACGACCACAACGTCGTCGTTCTCGGCGCTGGTTACACGGGCATGTTCACCGCGATCCGGCTGGCCCACCGCACCCGCCGCACCGGTGTGAAGATCACCCTAGTCAATCCCTCGGGTCGGTTCGTCGAGCGGTTGCGGATGCACCAGATCGCCGCCGGCCAGCAACTGGCCGTCCGCCGGATTCCCGAGCTGCTCACCGGCACCGACGTCACCTTCCTCCAGGGCGCGGCCACCGCGATCGACCCCGAGGCCCGGCGCATCACCGTCGACGACTCGATGCCCCTCGGGTACGACACGCTCGTCTACGCGCTGGGCAGCTCCACCGACACCAGCAACGTCCCCGGCGCCGAGGCCCACGCCTTCACCCTCAACAGCCCCGAGGCCGCCGGCCGGTTCGCCGCACGGACCGCCGAGCTCGCCGCCGCCGGCGGCACCGTCACCGTCTGCGGCGGCGGCCTGACCGGCATCGAGGCGGCAACGGAGCTCGCCGAGGCCCACCCGGGGCTGAACGTCACCCTGATCAGCACGGAGGAGCCCGGTTCCATGATGGGCGACAAGGCCCGCGCGTACCTCCACCGGACGCTGGTCCGCCTCGGCATCACCCTGGAGACCGGCGTCCGCGTCGCGAAGGTGCTGCCCGAGGCCGTCGATCTCGCCGACGGGCGGATCCTCCGTTCCGACGCCTGCCTGTGGACCGCCGGCGTCAAGGTACCGCCGCTCGCCACCGAATCCGGGATCGCCACCGACGACCACGGCCTGATCCTGACCGACGCCACGCTGAGGTCGGTGTCCCACCCGGAGATCCATGCCGTCGGCGACGCCGCTGCCGTCCGTATGGACTTCGGTCCGCTCCACGGCTCGTGCCAGAGCGGGCTGCCCACTGCCCAGTACACCGCCGACACCATCGCGCGACTGGTCCGCGGCAAGACCGTGAAGCCGTTCCGCTTCGGCTATTTCCACCAGCCGGTGAGCCTCGGCCGCAAGGACGCGGTCATCCAGTTCACCAAGGCCGACTTCACCCCGGCCGGCATGCGCCTCACCGGTCGCAGCGCGGCCTGGTACAAGGAACTGGTCAGTGGCAGCCCGCTGATGACGTACCGCTACAGCAAGCGCATGAACGTCACCACCCTCGTCTCCAAGGGCGGCCGCGCTACCTTGAAGCCCGTGGCATGACCGGCACACCCGCTCCCGGCGCCGTGATCCATGCCTTGCCGTCTGCTTCGCGGCGTCGGCAGGATGAACCGGTGATCGACACCGGCGCCGGGCAGGACCCGTACCTCGAACACCGCAGGCTGCTGTTCGCCACCGCCTACCGCATGCTGGGCAGCGTCACCGACGCGGAGGACGTCCTGCAGGATGCCTGGCTGAAGTGGAGCACTGCGGACCGTGACGCGATCAGCCACCCCAAGGCGTATCTGGTGCGCACCGTCACCAACCTCTCGCTGAACCGCCTCACCTCCGCGCGGGCCACCCGCGAGACCTACGTCGGCCCGTGGCTCCCCGAACCCCTGCTCACCTCCCCGGACATCGCTTCGGAGGCCGAATTGGCCGACTCCGTCTCCACTGCCATGCTGGTTGTCCTGGAAACGCTCAGCCCCATCGAGCGCGCCGTCTTCCTGCTCCGCGAGGTCTTCGGCTACTCGCACAGCGAGATCGCCGAGACCCTCGAGCGCCCCGAGCCGACGGTCCGCCAGATCGCCCACCGTGCTCGCACGCACGTCCGGGCTCGCCGCCCCCGCTTCGACGCCGACCCAGAGCGGCGCCGGCAGATCACCGCACAGTTCCTTGATGCCTGCGCGGGCGGCGACCTGAACGCCATGATGGAACTGCTCGCACCCGACGTGTCGGCGTGGTCCGACGGTGGCGGCAAGGTCACGGCTGCCCGCCGCCCGCTCCACGGCATCGACCACGTGGCCCGCTGGCTCCTGGGATTCCTTGCCAAACCCGAACTGACCGCCCTGACCATGGAACCTGCCGTATTCAACGGCGAACTCGGCATCCTCGCCACGCTCGACGGGCGCACCATCGGTGCCCTCTCCTTTGACATCGGTGACGGCCGCATCCACAACCTGCGCTTCCAGGTCAACCCCGACAAGCTCGGCGGACTCACCCTCGACAACAGCCTGGCACCCTGAACCGTCCAAGCTCGGAACCATTCGGAGAAGGAGACGGCTTCTTCTTCGACGACTTCGTCGCTGTGCTGCCGTTCGCGGGAGGCCCGGCAAGAAGTGGTCCGGATCTTGGTCCGGGGATACGCGCAAAGGGGACGGCACGCCCGACGTCTACCGCTACTCCACCCAGCACTTCGACTTCCACCACCGCCAGCTCACCCTGCACAACGGGGACTGAAGCCATCGGTCGGGCGACGAGCGCTTCGGTGGGAGGAACAGGAGAATCCGATGTCCGCGTCGAGCGGGTGGCGCCAGCGGCGCCTGACGGGCAAAAGCCCAGTTCAGGCGCCCTTCTTGGTGCCTCTAGAAGAATCCGAGCCTCTTCGGGGAGTAGCTCACCAGCAGGTTCTTCGTCTGCTGGTAGTGGTCCAGCATCATCTTGTGGGTCTCGCGGCCGATGCCCGACTGCTTGTAGCCGCCGAAGGCCGCGTGTGCCGGGTAGGCGTGGTAGCAGTTCGTCCAGACGCGGCCCGCCTGGATCGCGCGGCCGGCGCGGTAGGCCGTGTTGCCGTCGCGGGTCCAGACGCCCGCGCCGAGGCCGTAGAGGGTGTCGTTCGCCGTGCGGATCGCGTCGTCGAAGTCGGTGAAGGAGGTGACCGCGACGACCGGGCCGAAGATCTCCTCCTGGAAGATCCGCATGCGGTTGTCGCCCTCGAAGATCGTCGGCTGGACGTAGTAGCCGCCCGCCAGTTCGCCGTCGTACTCGATCCGCTGACCGCCCGTCAGGACCTTCGCTCCCTCCTGCTGGCCGATGTCCAGATACGAAAGGATCTTCTGGAGCTGGTCGTTGGACGCCTGGGCGCCGATCATCGTGTCCGTGTCCAGCGGATGGCCCGGGAGGATCTTCTCCGTGCGGGCGATCGCCGCCTCCAGGAACTCGCTGTAGTGGCCCCGCTGGATCAGAGCCCTCGACGGGCACGTGCAGACCTCGCCCTGGTTCAGCGCGAACATCGTGAAGCCCTCGAGCGCCTTGTCGCGGAAGTCGTCGTCCGCCGCCCATACGTCGTCGAAGAAGATGTTCGGCGACTTGCCGCCCAGCTCCAGCGTGACCGGCTTGATGTTCTCGGAGGCGTACTGCATGATCAGCCGGCCCGTCGTCGTCTCGCCCGTGAAGGCGATCTTCGCGACGCGCGGGGAGGAGGCGAGCGGCTTGCCCGCCTCCGCCCCGAAGCCGTTCACGATGTTCACCACGCCCGGCGGCAGCAGGTCGGCGATCAGACTCATCCAGAAGTGCACGGAGGCCGGGGTCTGTTCGGCGGGCTTCAGGACCACCGCGTTGCCCGCCGCGAGCGCCGGCGCCAGCTTCCAGACCGCCATCAGGATCGGGAAGTTCCACGGGATGATCTGCGCGACCACGCCCAGCGGCTCGTGGAAGTGGTACGCGACGGTGTCGTCGTCGATCTCGCTCAGCCCGCCCTCCTGGCCGCGCAGCGCGCCCGCGAAGTAGCGGAAGTGGTCGATCGCCAGCGGGATGTCGGCGGCCAGGGTCTCGCGGACCGGCTTGCCGTTCTCCCAGCTCTCCGCGACCGCCAGCCGCTCCAGGTTCGCCTCCATCCTGTCGGCGATCCGGAGGAGGACGTTCGACCGCTCGGTCGGCGCCGTACGGCCCCAGGCCGGAGCCGCCGCATGCGCCGCGTCCAGGGCGCGCTCCACGTCCTCCGCCGTGCCGCGGGCGACCTCGGTGAAAGGACGGCCGTCGACCGGGCTCGGGTTCTCGAAGTACTGCCCCCGGGCCGGGGCGACGTACTCACCGCCGATCCAGTGGTCGTAGCGGGCCTGGTACGACATGATCGCGCCCTTGGTACCGGGTGCGGCGTAACGGGTCATGGACATGGCCTCCCTCGGACCGCGCCGACCGACCCTGGCCGGCGCTCACCGCCGAGAGTGCGCCGCCCGACGTTGCAACACCGTTGCGCCCGCCGACAGTTCCTCGTCCAGCGCCCGCAACCGGGCCAACACGGGCGCCAGCCCGGTATCCGGTACGACCTCCGACAGCGCCCGCCACATCTCCACGTCGTCCTCGCCCCAGGCGCTGTACGTCCAGTCCGCGAGCAGACCCGGATCGCCCCGGTCCACCAGCGCCGCCCGCAGCCGGTCCGCGAGCCGCTCGCGCAGCCGTACGACCCCGGGGGCGCGCGATGCGGGCAGCAGCGGCCCCGCGTACTCGCCGAGCGCCGCCGAGACCGCGCCCGAACCGAGCCGCCGGTCGACCGCGCCGAAGTCGGCGTCCACCACCGCGTCGAGCCGGTACGGACGGGAGCGCAACAGCTCCGCGCCGAGCAGCCCGCGCAGCCGTGACAGCTCCGCCCGCAGCGTGACCGGGGTGACCGACTCGTCCTCGTACAGGAGCGTCAGCAGTTCGTCGCCGCCGACCCCGTCGGGACGGTGCGCGAGGACGACCAGGATCTCGCTGTGCCGCCGGCTCAGCCGCAGCCGGCGCCCGCCCACGCTCAGCAGCGCCTCGTCCCGGCCCAGGGCGGTCAGTCGCACCCGGTCCGCGGCCGGCGCGGGAGCGAGCAGGGCGAGCTGGGACTCGGCCGCCCGCGCCACGGCCTGCACGAACGCGAGGCTGTGCGGATGGGCGAGCCGGTCCCCGCCCGTGATGTCGACCGCGCCGAGCAGCCGCCCGGTCCGTGGATCGTGTACGGGAGCGGCGGCGCAGGTCCACGCCTGCACGGGCCGCCGGAAGTGCTCGGCGCTGAACACCTGCACCGGCCGGTCCACGGCGATCGCGGTCCCCGGCGCGTTCGTCCCTGCCACCGACTCCGACCAACGCGCGCCGGCGACGAAGTTCATCGCGCGGGCCCGACGCAGCGTCCCGGGATGCCCCTCCACCCACAGCATCCGCCCGGCCGCGTCGCAGACCGCGAGCAGATGCTCCCCGTCCGTCGCGTACGCGCCCATCAGCTCACGGATCACCGGCATCGCGGCGGACAGCGGATGCTCCTCCCGGTGCCCGGCGAGCTCCTCGTCGGCCAGCTCCACACAGGCCGCGCCGTCCGGGCTCACCCGCGCCCGCGCCGAGCGCCGCCAGGAATCGGCGACCAGGGGCCGTACCGGAGGGAGCTGCACCCGGCCGCCGCTGGTGAACGCGTCGTGCGCCCGCCGCAGCGCCCCCGCGTCCGGCTCCGACGCCACCCACGCATCCTCCGACGCCACCCACGCATCGCTCAACTCGGCCTCCACGTCGAGGTCCACCGTTCCCTTCGTGGTCATCGTCGTGCGCGCGGGGGCCGCCCACAAGCGTCCGGACACCGCGGCATATGCACCCTGTCCTGACACCGCCGCCGGGCCCTCACGTAGAGTGGGGCTCGGGCCGTGACTGGCGCTTGAGGTGGATCACCACCGGGGAGCGGCCCCGCCGGACCCCGCGCACCCGCGCGGATCCGTCGCTGCCGTGCGCCTGGGCGATCACCTGTCATCGACGACGCCCAGGAGTGGCCCATGTCCACCAGCACCGCCTCCCTCATGGACGGCACCGCGCTCGCCCGCCGCACGGTCGAGGAGACCGCCGCCCGCGCCGCCGAGATCACCCGCCGCACCGGCGTCACGCCCTGTCTCGCCACGGTCCTCGTCGGCGAGGACCCGGCCTCCGTCACGTACGTGAAGATGAAGCAGAACCGCTGCGCGAAGGCCGGAATCCGCTCCAAGCACGTCGAGCTGCCCGCCTCGACGACGACCGGGGAACTCGTCGCCGCGATCACCGCGCTCTCCGAGGACCCCGAGGTCCACGGCATCCTGCTCCAGCACCCGGTCGGACCGCACATCGACGAGCGCGCCGCCTTCGAGGCGATCGCGCCGGAGAAGGACGTCGACGGCGTCACCATGGCCTCCTTCGCCGCCATGGGCTTCGGCCTCCCGGGCTTCGTCTCCTGCACGCCCGGCGGCATCATGCGCCTGCTCGATGCGTACGACGTCGAGCTCAGCGGCAAGCGGGCCGTCGTCGTCGGCCGCTCCGCGATCCTCGGCAAGCCGGCCGGCCTGCTGCTCCTCGGCCGCGACGCCACCGTCACGTACTGCCACTCGCGCACCACCGAGCTCTCCTCGATCGTCCGCGAGGCCGACATCCTCGTGGCCGCCGTGGGCAAGCCCCGCTTCATCAAGGGCGAGGACATCAAGCCCGGCGCGGTCGTGATCGACGCGGGCTACAACCCCGGCAACATCGGCGACGTCGACTTCGAGACCGCGGCCGAGCGGGCCTCGCTCATCACGCCCGTCCCCGGTGGCGTGGGCCCGATGACCATCGCCGTGCTCCTCGCGCAGACCGTCGAAGGGGCGGAGCGGCAGCTCGGCCTCTAGCACGAGGCGGGGGTGTCGCGCGACCCCTGGGTGAACGGACTTTGTCACCGTTCTGTACGCGGTGTGCTTCAACTTTCCTTCAGGTAAAGGAAACTGACGGTTCGTGAGCGACTCTGGTCGCCATGTCCCGGCTCCCCGTCGACCTGCTGTCGCCGCTGCGGCTCCTCCTCGTGCCCGTCGTTCTCCTGGTGGCGGGTCTCGTGGTCGTGAGCTGTCACGGTGGCCGGGGCGCGAGCCGGTTCACGGCGGACCCGGGGGACCGGGGGGATCTGCGCTCCGCGACAGCGCAGGCCGCGAGCCGTGAGCTCGCACCCCAGGGCGGGGCCGCGACGCCCCGCCCCTGGTCCGGCCCGTCCGGAGCGAGGTCGCCCGTGCCGTACGAGCGGCTCGCGCCGGGGGAGTGCTTCGACATCGACCGGGAGGCGCCGGGCACCGTCGTGCGGCGCGGCTGCGAGCAGCCGCACGACGCCCAACTCGTCGTCGTGCTCAGGCTGACCGGCGACCACGGCACCGACCGGGACGTACGCGACGGCGCAGCGGCCCTCTGCCGCGAGCCGCTGCGCCGCAAGGCCGCGGAGCAGCCGTACGGCACGCGCTGGACCACCTTCGTCCAGTACCCGTACCGCAGCAGCTACCTCCTCGGCTCCGACACCGTGGCCTGCAGCCTCGCCGCGCACACCCCGAACTCCGCCACGGGCGGCGCGGCCCGCCAGCTCACCGCGCCACTCCGGTGACAGGGGCAAGGGCAGCGACAGCGCCGCCTCAGTCCTCGCCCGCCGCCACGACCGCGAGCGCGGCGGCCGGATCCTGGTCCGCCGGACCCGCCGGGACCCACTGCCCGCGCTCCTTGCGATAGGGCCACCAGCGGCCGTCCTCGCCGAGCCGTAGCTGCGCGTCCGCTCCGACCACCGTCCAGCGCGCCGCCCCCGCCGGCCTCAGCACCGGCCGGTCGGCGTCCTCCCACGCCTCCGCGAGCAGCGTCCTCGCCCGTGCCGACGCCTCGGCGTCGGGAGTCCACTGTTCCTCCAGTACGGACAGGGCGGCGGCGCCCCCGTACCGCCACGCGCGCGTGGCCAGGTCCAGCTCCGCCCGCCGTCGTCCGGATCCGGCGGCGAGACGGGACACGATCCCCGACGGCACGGACCCGGCGGCCGCCAGCCGCACCGCGTCCTGCCCGACCGTCAGGGACGCCTCCACCGCGGTCCGCTCATGCCCCGGGGCGAGCGCCTCGGCAAGCAGCCGGTGCGCCCGACCGGCCGCGTCCGCCGCCAGGAACTCCAGCGCCGACGGGTCGAGACCGGGCGCCGGGTCCGTCTCGGTGTCCAGGGACGGTGGCACGCCCGGCGTGGAAGGGAGCACCGGAGGCGCCGGCAGCGGTGGCAGGATGTCCCGCGCGGCGAAGGCCTCCACGGCCGACACACCGCCGTTCCCGGCCCCTGCCTCCTGCGCGGCCGAGTCCGTGGCGTCCGGAGCCGCCCGCGCGACGCTGCGCTCCTGCAGTTCGTCCAGGAGCGCCCGCTCCCCGCGCCCCCGCATCAGCAGGAGCACGAACGGGTCCTCGTCGAGCAATCGCGCCACCTGGTAGCAGAGGGCCGCCGTGTGCGGGCAGTGGTCCCACGCCTCGCAGCCGCACTCCGGGTCCAGATCGCCGATGCCCGGCAGCAGTTCGAGCCCGGCCGCCGCCGCGTCCTCCACCAGATGCGGCGGCATCTCGTGGTCGAGAAGGGCCGCGATGTGGCCCGCGCTCTCCACCGCGAGGTCGAGCAGCCGGTCCCACTCGTCCGCCGACAGCTCCTGCAGCAGCACATCGCTGCGGTACGAGGAGCCGTCGCGGTCCCGTACGACCGCCGTGATCCGTCCCGGCCGGACCGAGACCGCGCCCACCGCGCCCTCACGGGCGTGCTTGCGCCCCTCCTTCAGCTGCCGGCCGTCGAGAGCCGTGTCCTCGAGCGTCTTCAACCAGGCCCGGCCCCACCATGTGCGGGCGAAACCGGAACCGCCGGCCGGCGGCAGCGCCGCGAAGGTCCGCTCGTCCTCGTGTGCGTATCCGCTCATCGTCCGTCCCCTCGCAGCTGGACCAGATCCGCCAGCTCGGCATCCGTCAGTTCCGTCAGCGCCGCCTCGCCCGCGCCCAGCACCGAGTCGGCCAGCGCCCGCTTGCGCAGCAGCATGTCCGCGATCCGGTCCTCGATCGTCCCTTCGGCGATCAGCCGGTGCACCTGCACCGGCTGGGTCTGCCCGATGCGGTACGCGCGGTCGGTGGCCTGGGCCTCGACGGCCGGATTCCACCAGCGGTCGTAGTGCACGACATGCCCGGCCCGGGTCAGGTTGAGCCCCGTGCCCGCCGCCTTCAACGACAGCAGGAAGACGGGGACCTCACCGTCCTGGAAGCGGGCGACCATCGCCTCGCGCTCGGCGACGGGAGTGCCGCCGTGCAGGAACTGCGTCCGTACGCCCCGCGCCGCCAGATGCCGTTCGAGCAGCCGCGCCATCTGTACGTACTGGGTGAAGACCAGGACGCTCGCGTCCTCGGCGAGGATCGTGTCGAGCAGTTCGTCGAGCAGTTCCAGCTTTCCGGAACGGCCCTCGATGCGCGGCCTGTCCTCCTTCAGGTACTGCGCAGGGTGGTTGCAGATCTGCTTGAGCCCCGTCAGCAGCTTCACCACCAGCCCGCGCCGCTCCATGCCGTCGGCCTCGGCGATGGCCGCGAGGGTCTCCCGCACCACCGCTTCGTAGAGCCCCGCCTGTTCCTTCGTCAGGGAGACGGCCCGGTCGGTCTCCGTCTTCGGCGGAAGTTCGGGCGCGATGCCCGGGTCCGACTTTCGGCGGCGCAGCAGGAACGGGCGGACCAGCGCGGCGAGCCGCTCGGCGGCGGCCGGGTCCTCACCGCCCTCGACGGCCGACGCGTAGCGGGAGCGGAAGGTGCCGAGCCGACCGAGGAGGCCGGGTGTCGTCCAGTCGAGGATCGCCCACAGCTCGGAGAGGTTGTTCTCGACCGGAGTGCCGGACAGGGCGACGCGCGCCTTGGCTCCGATGGTGCGCAGCTGCCTGGCGGTGGCCGAGTAGGGGTTCTTGACGTGCTGGGCCTCGTCGGCGACGACCATCCCCCACGGCTGTCCGGCGAGCTGCTCGGTGTCCAGCCGCATGGTCCCGTAGGTGGTGAGGACGAACTCGCCGTCCGCCACGCCCTCCAGGCTCCGGGCCGGGCCGTGGAAGCGGCGCACGGGCGTGCCGGGAGCGAACTTCTCGATCTCCCGCTGCCAGTTGCCCATCAGCGAGGTCGGACAGACGACGAGGGTGGGACCCGCCGCGTCCGGCTCGCTCTGCCGGTGCAGATGGAGCGCGATGAGCGTGATCGTCTTGCCCAGACCCATGTCGTCGGCGAGACAGCCGCCGAGGCCGAGGGAGGTCATCCGGTGCAGCCAGTCGAGGCCGCGCAGCTGGTAGTCGCGGAGCGTCGCGGCGAGCGCCGCGGGCTGTGCCACCTCCTGCGGGCCGCCCTCGGGGTCGGCGAGGCGGGCTCGCAGCTGCTCCAGCCAGCCGGTCGCATGCACCTCGACCCGTCGTCCGTCGGCCTCCGCCGTCCCGGTGAGGACGGCGCCGAGTGCGTCCACGGGCGTGATCTTGCGGTCGTGCGAGGCGCGGGCGCGGCGCACCTCGGCCGGGTCGACCAGCACCCACTGGTCGCGCAGCCGGACCACCGGGCGGCCGGCCTCGGCGAGCTGGTCCAGTTCGGCGCGGGTGAGCTCCTGGTCGCCGATCGCGAAACGCCAGTTGAAGGCGAGGAGCGCATCTGCGGACAGGAAGGAGGGGAGCGCGGAGGAGCGGTGGTCCGCGGGAGCGGACGGGGAGTCGGCGGCCTCCCCGGGGTACGGCGCGTCCGGCGAGGTGGAATCACCGTCCGACGGGCCGATCACCGCGCGGACCGTGAGCCGGTGAGCCAGGTCGCGCGGCCAGTGGATCTGGACGCCCGTCGCGGCGAGAGCCCGTGCCGCGGGGCCGAGCAGGTCGGTGACCTCCTCGTCCGCCAGCTCGACGGCGTCCGGGACGGCGGCCGAGAGCAGCGGGGCGAGCGGCGGCCAGGCACGGGCGGCACGGCGCAGCGCGAGAAGGGCGTCCATCCGGGCCCGGGGCTCGAACGCCCCGCCGGTGGGCCCCGATCCGGCCCAGACGTCCGCCGCGTCCGCGACCAGCGTCGGGTCGGCGACGCTGTGCATCTGCAGAACGGCCCGGAAGGCCGGAGCCTTCTGCTCACCGAGACCCGGTAGTTCGAGGCGCAGGGAGAGACGTACGCCGGCGTCGTGACCGGCCGCCACGTCCGCCGCCCACGCCCGCTGCGCCGGCACCTCCTGCGGTTCGTCGGCCGCGAACACCGGCCCGCCGGCGGCGTGCGGCGCCGCCGGTGTGCGCGGCAGCGTGTCCGCGACCGCGTCCACGAAGGAGCGCAGGAGCCTCTCGGGCTCGGGAAGGAGCAGAGGGCCGGCATCGGACAGCGGTGCGGCATGGGCGGAGGGAGGCATCGAGGCGGCGAGCGCCCGCAGGTCGGCGAGCTCCTCGGGGCCGAGCGGCCCGGCCCGCCACGCGTCCCGGTCGGTGGCCGTGAGGCCGGGCAGGAAGAGCCCCTTGGCCCCGAGATGGAGGGCGAACAGGGCGGCGGCACCCCAGAAGGCGGCCGCGGGCGAGGACGCGTCGGAGAAGCGGGCGCGGGTGAGGACCGGCAGGGCGTCCCGTACCGGGAGGAGGAGCGCGGGAACGGTGTGCGGACGGAAGTCGTCGGCGACGGCTGTGACCACGGTCAGTTCGTCGGCGAGCTCCGGCGGACGTTCGGCGGTCGGGACCCCGTCCGGGGAACAGAAGGCGATCCGGCCGTCGCGTGGCGGATCGGCGGGCAGGAAGACGGCGGTGCAGCGGGCGAGTTCATCGAGTCTCAGGGACGACGGCAACGCATTCCTCAAATTTGACTACTGGGCCGAGCGGCCGAGGGTACCTGAACCGACCGCCTTCCCGTGAGCGCAATCGACGTGACCTGGCTCACGTCCCGGCCGTCGGGATCGGAGACCACGGCGCCCGTGCTGGAGCCAGCCCCACCCCCGCCCCCGGGCAAGCCCCCCGGAATCCCGGGGGATGACGCCATGGCTCCGGACGATCACCGATCCGTACGTTCGAGGGAGTCCGGACGGCCAGCGCCCGGACCCCGACGACGGACACCGGAGACCGCCATGCCCCAGGCCACCGCAACGCTCACGGCGCCCGACCGGAACCTTCCGGCGCCCGACGAGAACAGCGCCACCAGGAGGGGCGGCAGCGAGTTCGCGCCGTTGCTGCGCACCGTGAAGGAGCAGGGGCTGCTGGAGCGCAGGTCCGGCTGGTACGCCCGCGGGATCGCGGTCAACCTCCTCGGCCTCGCCGCGGTCGTCGTGGGTCTGGCCCTGCTCGGCCCCTCCTGGTGGGCCCTGCCGCTCGCCGTCCCGCTCGCGCTGCTCTCCGCCCGGGTCGCCTTCGTCGGACACGACGCCGGACACTCCCAGATCTCCGGGGACCGGCGGCGCAACCGGATCATCCAGCTCGTCCACGCCAACCTCCTGCTCGGCATGAGCCAGGAGTGGTGGAACGACAAGCACAACCGCCACCACGCCAACCCCAACCACCTCGACAAGGACCCGGACGTCGCGGCCGACATCCTCGTCTTCGCCCAGCACCAGACCACCGGGCGAGCAGGCTTCCGGGGCTGGCTCACCCGGCATCAGGCCTGGCTCTTCTTCCCGCTCACCACGCTGGAGGGCATCGCGCTCAAGGTGTACGGATTCCAGGCACTGTTCTCCAAGGACGGTCCCTACAAGACGCGGCGCGAGCGTCTCGTCGAAGGCGCCCTGCTCCTCGCCCACGTCGTCGGCTACGCCACCCTCCTGCTGACCACCCTCACCGTCGGTCAGGCCCTCGTCTTCGCCCTGATCCATCAGATGCTCCTCGGGCTGCACCTGGGCATGGCCTTCGCCCCCAACCACAAGGGCATGGAGATGCCCGACGCCCACCCGGACGGCGACAGCTGGGGCCATCTGCGCCGGCAGGTGCTCACCTCGCGCAACATCCGGGGCGGGATCCTGACCGACTGGTTCCTCGGCGGACTGAACTACCAGATCGAGCACCACCTCTTCCCGAACATGCCCCGGCCGCATCTTCGGCTCGCCCAGCCCGCCGTGCGTGCGCACTGCCGTACGGTGGGTATCCCCTACACAGAGACCGGTTTCGTCGAGTCCTACCGACAGGCGCTCGGACATCTGCACGAGGTCGGGGAGCCGCTGCGCTCGGCAGCGTGACAAGGAGGCGTCGGACATGTCGACACGGACGAAGATCGTGATCGGGGGAGTGGCCGTCGGCCTCCTCCTGATGCCCCTCATCGGATTCTGGATGTCCCTGCTGGTGGTACTCGGCGTACCGGCCGTCGCCTACCTGGCCCTCGACCCGAGCCAGCGGCGCCGACTGCGCAGGATCTCCCGCAAGGAGCTGAACCGCTGATCAGCCCTGGGCTCCGCTGACGCCGCAGCGCTCAGCGGACGCCGCATGACCACCGCTGACCTCGGAGAACGCCTGGCGTACGCTCGAATGCGATCACCCGTAGGTGATCATCGGAACGGAGAAGGGGAGCTCCACCTCATGAGCAGCGCCACCGTCACCACGGTCAGCAGCAACGGCGTCTACTCGTTCACCAAGCCGAACCGGGACAGCATCACGCTGCTCGCCGGTCTCGGTGTGGAGGGCGACGTCCACGCCGGCGTCACGGTCAAGCACCGTTCACGCGTGGCCAAGGACCCGACCGTTCCGAACCTGCGGCAGGTGCACCTCATCCACGCGGAACTCTTCGACGAGGTCGCGTCCGCCGGGTTCGAGGTCACCCCGGGCGCGCTCGGGGAGAACGTCACCACCCGTGGCATCGACCTCCTCGGCCTTCCGACCGGCACCCGGCTGCACCTCGGTGCCGAGGCCGTCGTCGAGGTCACGGGCCTGCGCAACCCCTGCGCCCAGATCGACACCTACCGGCACGGGCTGCTGAAGCGGGTCCTCGGCCGGGACGAGAGCGGGGAGATCGTCCGCAAGGCCGGGATCATGAGCATCGTGCTGACCGGTGGAGAGGTGCGGCCCGGCGACCCGATTCGGATCGAGCTGCCGGCCGAGCCGCACCGCTCCCTGGAGATGGTCTGAGTCCCGGCCCCCCGGCCCGCTGACGCCAGGGCCCTACGGGGTCTTCAGCGCGCAGGAGTTGACCACGTCACCGCCCGCCGGCCGTGCGATCGTACGGTCCGCGGGCGGCGCCGTTCCCTCCTCGACCCACGTGCGGAGCGCCGCGAACGCCGAGCGGTAGCAGGGCAGGATCGGACGAAGCCGGTCGGGATGGGTGTCGTACAGACCGTCGGTGTGGGTGCCGTCCTGGACGGTGTAGTACCGGTGCGTCCCGCCCCGGCCCCGGTCGTCGATCATCCGCGCGTACACATCGGAGTCGGTCGCGATGGGCAGCAGGGTGTCCAGATCGCCGTGGAGGGTGATCAGCGGCTTCCCGATCCGCCCGGTCAGCGCGACCTCGGCGACGGCCCGGTGCACGGACGCGGGGCGGGAGGCGTAGTCGTACGACGCGTCGGAGGCGCAGGGAGCGAGGATCTGCTCGATCGTCGAACCGGCCGTGGAGCCCGGGCACTCGGAGTCGTACGACGGATCGAACTCGGCCCGGAAGATCTTCTGGGTCAGCCCCCAGTACGCCTTCTCGTGGTACGGCCACAGGAAGCGCGAGCCCGGCGCGAACCCGGCGTCGATCAGATCCTCGTCCGAGGCCCGGCCGAGGGAGCGGGCGACGGTGACGGGGAGGCTCGTCAGCAGGTTGGGCCCACGGGTCGTCCAGAGCACCCCCTCCCAGTCCACCCCGCCGTCGTACAGCTCCGGACGGTTCTCCAGCTGCCAGCGGGTCAGATAGCCGGCGTTGGAGATGCCCGTCATGTACGTGCGCCGGGGCGCGCTGCCGTACCGCTGCCGTACGGCCTTCTTCGCCGCCTTCGTCAGCTCGGTCACCCGGCGGTTCCACTCGGCGACCGCGTCGCCCGGCCGCCGTCCGTCGGTGAAGAAGTCCGGCCCGGTGTTGCCCTTGTCGGTGGCGGCGTAGGCGAAGCCCTGGGCCAGCACGTGGTCGGAGATGAGCGCGTCGGTGGAGTACTGGCGCCGGGTGCCGGGCGCGCCGGTGACGACCAGGCCGCCGTTCCAGTTCTCGGGGAGCCTGATCACGAACTGGGAGTCGTGGCCCCAGCCGTGGGTCGCGTTGAGCCGGGAGTCGTCGGGGAAGTAGCCGTCGATCTGGATCCCGGGGACGCCGGAGGGGTTCGCGGTGCCCTTCGCGGCCAGGCCGGCCTGGTCGGCCATGTCGGTGTACGGCGTCCCGGCCAGAGCCGCCGTCGTCAGATCCCCGAGGCAGGCCGTCTCCTGGTGCTCGGCGCCGGGCACGTGGATCCGGTGCTGCCCCGCGCACTCGGGTGGCGGGCCGGACCGGGCTCCGGCGGGCGCGGCGGGACCGGCGACGGTCAGCCCGGTCAGGAGCGCGACGAGCAACGGGACGCCTCGGTTCAGGCGCATGGACGGCCTCCGGTGGGACGACGGGAACGGGGTGCGCCGCCACATCGTGCGGCGCGCCCTTCCCGCGCGGCCATGGTTCTGGACCACACCTCGGGCCGTCGGCCCATGTGGACCGCGGGTGCCGGGCCAGGGCTCAGGAGGGGCGTACCGCCATCGCGTCCAGGGCCTTCAGAAGATCCGGCAGCTTGGGGCCGCGCGCCACCGGGAGGACTTCGCGGGGCTCGTCGTCCAGGAGGACGAAGGCCATGTCGTCGGTCCGGGCGACGAGCGACCAGCCGGGTCCGTCGGCGCGCAGCATCCGCGCCCCGCCGGTGGCGAAGCTCGACCGCACCCGGCCCACCGGCGGCGCGTCCTCCAGATAGCCGCGCAGCTCGGCGATCGCGCGACGGACACCGTCGTAGGGATCGCGTGAGAGGTCGCCCGGGTCGCCGTCGCCGTCGCCGTCGCCGTCGCCGGTGTCCGCGTCGGCCGGCGTGTCGCCCGAGTCGCCCGCCCCGGCGTCGGCCTCGGGCCGCGATTCGTTCGGTACGGACCCGCTCGCGGCGTGCGCCCCGGCGTCGGCCTCGGGTCGCGAGGACCCGCTCGCGGCGTCCGCCCCCGCGTCCTCGGCTGCCTCGTCGTCGTCCATCCGCGCCCGCCAGGACGCCCACTGCAGCGCCACTTCGTCGGCGCCGAGCCTGCGCTGCGCCGGTCCCCAGACGGCGTCGTCCGGCGGCGCGAGGGGCGTACGGACGCCCTCCTCAGGCTCCGGGTCGTGCGGGGCCGGGAGGTCCGGGGAGGCCGTGGCCACCGCGAGCGGCCATCCCGGGAGCGCGGCCACGACCGAGCGCTCGTCGGGGGAGAGGTCGTACTCCATCCCGCAGTCCCACGAGGCGATGGCCACGGCGACCAGCGACACGTCGTCGATGGCCACGGTCCACCGGGCGCCCTCGCCGTCCTGGCCGAGAACGAGCCCGTACCCCTCGGCGTACGGCTCGAGATCCAGCGCCGCGCAGGCGGCCGGATAGTCGTCGCCCAAGGCGCTCGGGAACTGCGCGGGCGTGAGCAGCACCGCGGTCAGCACGTACAGCGCGTCGTCGTCGGCGGTAGCCACGTCAGCCTCCCCATCTGGTCGTCGGCGCACCTTAACCAGTGGGTAACCCGCGCGTCGAGAGTCTCCGGAAGGAATCTGGCACGGCCGATTCCGTACGGCTCAGGCGGTCGGCAGCCCGGGCAGTCCCAGGAGCGAGCGGGCGACCGTCTGCGGCGACTCGCCGCGCTCACGGGCGAGCGCGATCACGGCGCGGCAGGCGAGCTCGTTGATGCCGAAGGAGAGGGCTTCGGGGGAGACCCAGCCGGCGGCCTCTTCGATCTGGTCCTGGTCCTCCTCCACACAGCCGACCACGTACGTCGCGGCCGCCTCGAAGATGTTGTGCTGCCGTCGCGCCCGGGGAGGCTCGGGAGGGCCGTCCGGCGCTCGTCGCGCGGTCGGCAGGAGGGCATTGAGGAGTGCTCGCATTCGGGCCATGACCTGCCGCCTTCCCCGGACACGGCTGCCCGGCACTCCCACCGTAGACAGGGAAGTGCCGGGACAGAAGGGCGCGTTGGGCCGCGAAACGACGAAGTGGCTCAGTCGCGGACCGCGAGCACCAGGTAACGGTCGTCCTCGTCCACGTAACTGGCCATCCGCCATCCGGAACCGGTGAGAAGCGGACGAAGGTTGGGCTCCGCACGCAGGTCGTCGTCGGTGATCTGCCGACCGTGGCGGGCGGCGAGGGCGGCCCGGCCGATGGGATGGAAAAGGGCGAGCTGTCCGCCGGGGCGGACGGCGCGGGCCAGTTCGCGCAGGTTCTCGGCGGGGTCCGCCAGATGGGAGATGAGACCGGCCCCGAACACCGCGTCGAGCGCCTCGTCGCGCAGCGGCAGCCGGGAGACGTCCGTGAGGAGGAGTTCGGCGGACTCGTCCCGCCCGGCGCGCACCGCCTGGGCCAGCATCTCCGGGGTCAGATCGGCGCCGACGACGGTCCCCGTCGGACCCACGGCCGCACGCAGTGCGGGCAGGGCGCGGCCGGTGCCGCACCCCGCGTCGAGCACGGCGTCACCGGGACGCAGTCCGAGAGCGGCGACGGCCGCGGCGTAGGCGGGGCCGTCGTCGGGGAAGCGGGTGTCCCAGTCGGCGGCGCGGGGGCCGAAGAACTCCTGGACATGGGTGGGGTCATCGCTCATGCGTGCATGATGCCTCAGCCTCAGGGGTGAACGTCCTGTGCGCACGTTCGAGCGCGGCACGATCGTTCTGGAACATCTCTATGTCATATTCCATCAGGTTTCGAAATGCGCCCCTGATGCGCCCCTTGGTGCGGACTAGCGTCCCTGAGTCATGGGACACCTGGACCACGCCACTTTCGGCTGGCTGACACCTGCGCTGTCGTACGCGATGGCCTGCATAGGCGCCGCCCTGGGGCTGCGCTGCACCGTACGAGCGCTTGACGCGACCGGCCGATCGCGACGCAACTGGCTGCTCACCGCCGCGTCCGCCATCGGCACCGGCATCTGGACGATGCACTTCGTCGCGATGCTCGGCTTCGGCGTGACCGGGACCGACATCCGCTACGACGTACCGCTGACCATTCTCAGTCTGCTCATCGCCATGGCCGTCGTCGGAGTCGGCGTCTTCGCCGTCGGCCATGGACGCGACCGGGTCCGCTCCCTCCTGATCGGCGGACTCACGACCGGTGTCGGCGTCGCGAGCATGCACTACATGGGCATGGCCGCCCTGCGGCTGCACGGGCGGGTGACGTACGACCCGATGCTCGTCGCGCTCTCCGTCGTCATCGCGGTCGTCGCCGCGACGGCGGCGCTGTGGGCGGCGCTCAACATCCACGCGCCGGCCGCCGTGGCGGTCGCCTCGCTGGTCATGGGGGCGGCCGTCAGCTCCATGCACTACACGGGCATGTTCGCCGTCCGCGTCGAGGTCGCTCCCTCGACGGCAGCGCTGCCGGGTGCCACGGCCATGCAGTTCATCTTCCCCCTCGCCGTGGGCCTCGGCTCCTATCTCTTCATCACCTCCGCCTTCGTCGCCCTCTCCCCGACGGCCAGGGAACGCGCCGCCTACGCCTCCGCCGAGCGCCTCACGGAGCCCGACGACCGGGCTGTCGACGTGGCACCCCCCGGCTACCGGCCGGAACCGGCCGCCGCCCACACCAGGCGGGCAGCGGCCTCCTACGCCTACCCGGCCGGCCCCGTGGACGGCGGACGGGACCACACGTAGGCACGGCCGGCCGAGGCCGCGCCGAAGGAGAGGCAGCCGGCCCACACCATCCGCCGGCCGCCACCGCCGGGCCACCAAGGCCGGCCGAGGACAGAGCCGGGCCGCACCCGGTGAGACCTGAGCCGGACCCGGGCGCACCCCGGCCCGACCTGGGACGCACCGAGAACGCCCCCTCGCCGAACGCCGCACCGCGGCACCCGCGAGACGCACACAGCACCTGGACAGACGCAGCCGGAACGAGGAGGCCATGCGAACTCCCCGCAAGACCAAGGACGCCGACACCCCGGCGCCGCAGGCGGCGCGCGGACGGCGCGCGCACGCAGGGCCGCCCGCGGACGAACCGCTGGAGCGCGCCCCCGCGGCGCAGGCCGAGCCGGGCGGCAGGGATGCCGGGATCCCCGCCCCGCCCCGACGCCGCGGCCTGCGCCCCAGGACCGTCCGGGCGAAGATCGTCTCGCTGCTGATGGTCCCCGTCGTGTCGCTGCTGGCCCTGTGGGGATTCGCCACCGTCACCACCGCTCAGGACATCGCCCGGCTTCGCGAGCTGCAGAAGGTCGACGCGGAGATCCGTGAACCCGTCGCCGCGGCCGTCACCGCCCTGCAGGCCGAACGTCGTGCCGCCGTGCGCCAGGTCGCCGTGCCCGGCGCCGGACGCGTCACCGAGCTCAAGGATCAGATGCGGCGCACGGACGCCGCCGTCGCGCGGCTCCGGCTGGACGGCGGGCACACCGTCGGAGACACCGGGGACGTGCCCCGGAACGTCGCCGACCGGATCGGACAGTTCGTCACCAAGGCCGAGGGCCTCGACCGACTCCGTGCCGCCGCGGCCTCCGGCAGCGCCGACTGGGATCAGGTGTACAAGGAGTACACCGCCGCGATCACCGCCGCCTTCGCCGTCGACGGCGCACTGAGCGGCATCCAGCACGCGGAGATCGGCTCCGACGCGCGCGTGCTGCTGGAATTCGGTCGCGCCGGCGAGATGCTCGCCCGGGAGGACGCCCTCCTCACCTCGGCCCATCTCGGCGGAGAGTTCGCTGCAGAAAGGCTTCGGCAGTTCACGGGTGCCGTCGAGACGCGCCGTACCCTCACCGAGTCCGCCACCGCCGACCTGCGCGGATCCGAGCGCGTCGCCTGGGAGAAGCTCGCCGCCCAGCGCGGCTACCAGCAGCTCACGGCCGCGGAGGACCGGGTACGCGCCGCAGCCCCCGGCCGCAAGGCCGCCCAGGCCGTGCCCGCCGCCACCTGGGACGACGCCATGGCAGTCGTACGCGGCGGGCTCAGCACCATCGAGACGGACGCCAGGCACGCCGCGGCCGACCGCGCGGACCCGTTCGCGGGAGGCGTGCTGACCGCCGGAGGCGCCGCGGTGCTCCTCGGCCTCGCCGCCGTCGCCGCCTCGCTCGTCATCTCCGTACGCATCGGACGTGGCCTGGTCATCGAACTGATCAGCCTCCGCAACACCGCTCTGGCGATCGCCCGCCGTAAACTCCCCGCCGCCATGACACGGCTGCGGGCAGGCGAGGAGATCGACGTCCACGCCGAGGCCCCGCCGGGACCCGCACCCCAGGACGAGATCGGCCAGGTGGGAGAGGCGCTCACCATCGTCCACCGGGCCGCGCTCTCCGCCGCGGTCGAACGCGCCGAACTCGCCAGCGGCATCTCCGGCGTCTTCGTCAACCTCGCCCGCCGCAGCCAGGTCCTGGTCCACCGTCAGCTCAACCTGCTGGACAGCATGGAGCGCCGGGCCGACGACCCGAACGAACTCGGCGACCTCTTCAGGCTCGACCACCTCACGACCCGGATGCGCCGCCACGCCGAGAGCCTGATCATCCTCTCCGGTGCCGCCCCCGGCCGCGCCTGGCGGATGCCGGTCCCGCTGACCAACGTCGTACGGGCCGCCGTCTCCGAGATCGAGGACTACGCGCGCGTGGAGATGCGGCAGCTCCCCGAGACGGCCGTCGTCGGCGGAGCGGTCGCCGACCTCACCCACCTGCTGGCCGAGCTCATCGAGAACGCCGCCCAGTTCTCCCCGCCGCACACCAAGGTGCGGATCAGCGGTGAACCGGTCGGCAACGGCTACGCCCTGGAGATCGAGGACCGGGGGCTCGGCATGGGCAAGGAGAGCCTCGCCGAGGCCAACACGAGGATCGAACAGTCCGAGGCCCTCGACCTCTTCGACAGCGACAGGCTCGGCCTGTTCGTGGTCAGCCGGCTCTCCTCCCGGCACGACATCAAGGTCCATCTGCGCACCTCGCCCTACGGCGGCACGACAGCGGTCGTCCTGCTCCCCAACGACGTGCTGCAGAGCGCGCTTCCGCCCGGGAGGAGCGCTCCGGACCCGCGAACGGCGGAGGGCTCCCGTACGGACGCGGCGCACGGCTACATGCCGCCCGGCACCCACGGCGAGCGTGGGCGTGCCGAGGCCGGGCCCGGGACGCCCTTCCCCCGCCCCCGGCACCAGAAGCCGGTCGCCGTGGCCCCCGCACCGCCCCAGGCACAGCCCCTGCCCCGTCCGCCGCGCATCCCCGCCCTGGCGGGACAGCCGGAAGGCCCGGGAGCAGGCTCGACCGAACAGCCGCCCGCCGGAGTCACCACCCTCCGTCAGCGCGGTCGCTCGGCTCCGCCCCCGCAGACACCGCCGGCCCCGGCGGACCCCGGCCCCTCGGAGGCCCCCGTCGACGACTCGGGTGATCTGCCCCGCCGCGTACGCCAGGCCAGCCTCGTACCGCAGCTGCGCGAGGCACCACCGGCCGACCCCCCGCCCACCCCGGCCGTCCAGGGGGCGGACGAACGCACCCCCGAACAGGTCAGGGACCGTATGACCGCCTACCGCGACGGCTGGACGCGAGGAGGCGGAGCGGCCCCCGGCCCCCGGCGCCCCCTCGGCACGGGCTCCGGCCGCGGCATCGGCGAAGAACCCGGCTTCGGGCAGGAGCCCGACTTCGGCCAAGAGCCCGGCGGAGCGTTCGGCAACGTCCAGGGCCGCGACTTCGCCGGAGACCCGAGCCGTCACCTCGGCGACTCCCCGGACGGTGCCCACGGCAACGACCCCGGCCGCCACCTCGGCAACACCCCCGGCACCGGCCCGGGCAGCGACCTCGACCGTGACCACGACCGTGACCGCGGCCGCGACTTCGGCAGTGAAGGAGACCACGCATGATCGACCACGAGAGGATTTCCCATCACCGCTCCGGCGAACTCGACTGGCTCCTCGACGACCTCGTCGTCCGGGTCCGCGATGTGCGGCACACGGTCGTGCTGTCCAACGACGGGCTGGCCGTCGGCTCCTCCAGCGGCCTCAGCCGGGAGGACGCCGAGCACCTGGCGGCCATCGCCTCCGGATTCAACAGCCTCGCCAAGGGCGCCGGCCGCCAGTTCCACACCGGGGGCGTGCGCCAGACGATGGTGGAGATGGACGACGGCTTCCTCTTCGTCGCCGCGGCGGGAGACGGTTCCTGTCTGGCCGTCCTCAGCTCGGTGAGCGCCGACATCGGCCTGATCGCCTACGAGATGGCCCGCCTCGTGAAGCGCGTGGGCGAGCACCTGCACACCCCGCCGCGGCTCACCACGACTCCGCCGGCCGCCGGCTGACCGGAGACACCCCATGAACCAGGACAGCCCCGGCGACGGCCAGGCCGTGCCGGGCAGTCAGTGGTACGACGCGGACGCGGGGCCGCTCGTCCGCCCGTACGCCATGACCGGCGGCCGTACGAAGCCGGGACCCAGCAACGTACGGTTCGACCTCATCGCACTCGTCGTCGTCGACGACAACCCGCCCGGCCGGTCCGAGGAGTCGCTCCTCGGACCGGAGCACCGGGCCCTGCTCACCCTGTGCCGGGCGGAGACGCAGTCGGTGGCCGAGCTGGCCGCCGACGCCGACCTGCCCGTCGGGGTCGTCCGTGTGCTCCTCGGCGACCTCCTCGAAGCGGGCTTCGTCAAGGTCAGCCGACCCGTACCGCCCGCGCAGCTGCCCGACGAACGGATCCTGAGGGAAGTCATCGATGGCCTACGAGCGCTCTGACAGCAGCACCGGTGAGGGCGGCGGTGCGGACACCACGGCCCTCGCCCTGAAGATCCTGGTCGCCGGCGGTTTCGGCGTCGGAAAGACCACCTTGGTGGGCGCGGTCAGCGAGATCCGTCCGCTGCGCACCGAGGAACAGCTCAGCCGGGCCGGGGAGACGGTCGACGACACCGGAGGTGTCGCCCAGAAGACGACCACGACCGTGGCGATGGACTTCGGCCGCATCACCATCCGCTCCGGTCTCTCGCTCTACCTCTTCGGCACACCGGGGCAGGACCGGTTCTGGTTCCTCTGGGACGAGCTGTCCCAGGGTGCGCTCGGAGCCGTCGTCCTGGCCGACACGCGACGACTGGAGGACTGCTTCCCCGCGGTGGACTACTTCGAGCACCGCAAGATCCCCTTCGTCGTCGCGGTCAACTGCTTCGCAGGCGCCCGGAACTACGGCGCGCACGAGGTCTCGCGCGCGCTGGACCTGGACCGCGGCACGCCCGTGGTGCTGTGCGACGCGCGGGACCGGGACTCGGGCAAGGAGGTGCTGATCCGGCTCGTCGAGTACGCGGGGCGCATGCATACGGCCCGGCTGCTCGACTCCGTCGGGTGAGGCGAGCGGGTGATACGCGCCCTCGGCGTCAGTCGGCGACACCGCCCTGGGCGTTCACCTTGTCGATCCGTACACGGACCAGCAGTTCGCCGGGGACTCCGTTGCGCTCGCCGAACTCCTCGGCGCGGTCCTCGCCCATGTAGCGGCCGCCGATCCGGGCGGCCCAGCGGCGCAGCTCGACCGGATCCTCGCTGATCTCGGCACGGCCCCTGAGCGTGACGAAGGCGAAAGGCGGCCGGTCGTCGTCGACGCAGAGGACCACCCGTCCGTCGCGGGCCAGATTGCGCCCCTTCACGGTGTCCTTGCCGGTGTTGAAGACGAAGTCGTCGCCGTCGAGCAGGAACCAGATCGGGGCGAGGTGCGGACTTCCGTCCTCGCGCACGGTCGCCAGCTTGCCGGTGCGGGTTCCCTCGGAGACGAAGGCCCGCCACTGTTCCTCGGTCATCTTTGCCATGCCTCCCATGGTGAGCCACGCGAGGCTCCCAGGGGTGCTTGCTCTGTCCACGACAGTGCGTAAGGCTTGCCACGACACGCGGACCGCGGGGACTTCGGGTCGACGGGGACGCCACACACAGGGGGAAGGACCGACAACATGGCGCTGGACAAGGGACTGGACTGGCTCCTGGACGACTTGACCCAGCGGGTCGAGTACATACGGCACGCGCTGGTGCTGTCGAACGACGGGCTGGTGACGGGCGCGAGCAGTGGTCTGGAGCGGGAGGACGCCGAGCATCTGGCCGCGGTGTCCTCGGGACTGCACAGCCTGGCCCGTGGCTCGGGCCGGCACTTCCAGGCGGGCCGAGCGCGGCAGACGATGGTCGAGTTCGACGAGGCTCTGCTCTTCGTGACGGCGGCGGGCGAGGGCAGTTGCCTGTGCGTGCTGAGCGCGGCGGAGGCCGATGTGGGCCAGGTCGCGTACGAGATGACGCTGCTGGTGAACCGGGTCGGTGAGCACCTCGGTGTGGCGGCGCGGCAGCCGGGCAGGGCGGGCGTCACCGAGCTCTGAGCTTGTCCACAGGCGCCGGGTAGGGGTGGTCGACCGCTCTCTCCACGGTTGTCCACAGGCTCAGCGGGAACGGGGCGCTGGGGGCTACGGTCGTCACCGAGAGTATTCGTCGCTCACGGGGGAGACCGTCATGACGGTGGAAGAAGGCACGCGGGCAGTGGCACCGACGCGGGCAGCGCAGGAACTGGAACTGAGGCGCGACGAGTTCCAGCTCGCCGTCCAGTTGGGGCTGGTGAGGACGGTGCCGGGCGTCGCGCCCGGTGCGCCGAGGGGGCCGGGGGCCGCCGGCGCACCGGGCGGGCGGCGGCGGGTGGAGCAGGCCGAGATCGACCGGCTCAGGGCCGCGCCGGACTTCCCGGACGGACTGCGCGACCGCGTGCGCGCGGTCGGTACGACGGAGGCGGCCGAGTTGCTCTCCGTGACGCCGGACCGCTTCACCAAACTGGCGAGGACAGGGCACTTCAGCCCCGTCCGGTTCTATCTGAACCGCTATCGAGCGGTGGTGTGGCTCTATCTCGCCGGTGAGCTGGGCGAGTTCGCCCTGACGCGGCAGACCCTGCTGACCGGCAGGCTGCCGCGGGAGATCCGCGAGAGGATCGACGGGGGCGAGGACCGGCGGCCCCGGAACTGGCGTGCCCGGCGGCTGGGGCTGCTGCTCCGCGCGAGCGAGGATCCATGGGTGCGGGCGGCGGCGATCGCCTCGCTCCTGGACCCGGTCCAGCTGGCCGAGATCGTCGACGACCCCTACGAGCGCACCCATCTGGACCGGCTTCGTCCGGAACCGCCGTCCGGGCGGCCGCAGTCGGCGCCCTCCCGCGAGATCGCCGACCGAATGACGCTGGCGGACGACCCGGACGAGATCCTCTGGCATCGCATGAGCCTGGCCCTCGCCCTGGACGAGGCCCGCGCGGACCGCCAGGCCCCGCGCCCGGACGGAGGAGTCGGGGCGACCTTCGCCCGCCCGCCCCGCCCGACAACCCTCCCGCGCCCCTCCACCCACCGCACCCGCCGCAGCCTCCTCGACCGCCTCCGCCGCAGGAAGCCGGCGATGGCGACGGCCGAAGGCAGGGACGTGCGGGCGCCGGGCCGGGGCAGGGCTAGTGAGGTTTCGCCTCCTGCTTCGGCCGCTCGCGCACGGCGGTCGCGGTCCTGGGCGCGATGAACAGCGTGGCCACGAGCGCCAGCATCAGCAGCCCCGCGCATACGAAGGCGGACACCTGAAGTCCTTCGGTCATTGCCTCGCGGGCGGCGTCCGCGGCCGCTGCCGTCCGCGGGTCGGACGACAACGCAGGGATCACCGACCCGGCGCTCTCCGTCACGGTTCCACTCAGCTGTTCCGCGTCCGGGCCGGTGAGTTCGGTACCTGTGAGGCGGTCACGAAGCCTGGACGTGAGCGTGCTGAAGAACAGGGTGGTGAGCACCGCGATGCCCAGCGCGGAGCCCAGTTCGCGTGCCGCGCTCTGGATGCCCGAGCCCTGTCCGGCGCTCTCGGGCGGCACGTCCGCGAGAACGATGTTGGTGACCTGTGCGGTGGCGAAGCCGACGCCGATGCCGTAGAGGAAGAGCGCACTCGCGATCAGCCACCAGCTGCTGTCGGTGGTGGCGAACAGCCCCAGCATCACCAGACCGGCGGCCTCCAGGAACAGACCGGTGCGCACGTGGGCGAGCGGCGAGGTGGTCATCGAGAAGCTCGCGCCGCTCGCGCAGAAACTGCCCACGGCGAGGGCGACGAGCGCGAGGCCCGCCTGGAAGGCGGTGTAGCCCAGGGCGAACTGCAGCCAGAGCGGGATCACCGCGATGATGCCGAACTCGCCGAGGCCGACGACCAAGGTGACGACGTTGCCGTTGCGGAAGGAGGGGACGGAGAAGAGCCGCACGTCCATCAGCGGCTCGCGGTCCTCGCGGCTGAGCACTGCCTGCCGGCGCCAGAACGCGCACAGGACCAGGGCGGACACGACCAGAGCGACGAAGACCGGGGAGGGACCACCACTCCATGACAGGCCGCCGATGTCCAGTGGCTCCCGCGTCATGAACCAGCCGTACGTACGGCCTTCGATCAGTGCGAAAGCCAGGAGCCCGAGCCCGACCGCGGAGAGGATGCCGCCGAGGATGTCGACACGCCCTCGGGTGCGGGGCGAGGCGGGCAGGTGGAGCAGAGCGCCGATGATGATCAACGCCACGAGCGGGATGTTGATCCCGAAGGCCCAACGCCACGAGAAGTCCGCGAGCCAGCCGCCCAGCAGCGGGCCGACGGCCGCGGTCGCCCCGATGGTCGAGCCCCAGATCGCGAATGCCTGGCCGCGCGCCTTCCCGGTGAACGTCGCGTTGACCAGGGCCAGAGACGTCGGCAGGATCAGGGCGCCGCCGATGCCCTGGAGGAACCGCGCCAGGATCAGCAGGCCGGCGTTGGGCGCGATCGCGGCCAACACACTCGTCACGCCGAACACGACGAGCCCGATGAGGAAGATGCGGCGAGCGCCGTGCAGGTCACAGAGGCGTCCGGCGACGAGCAGCAGTCCGGCGAAGACGATCGCGTAGGACTCCTGAACCCACTGGGCCTCGATCGAGTCGAGCGCGAGGTCCTGGATGACCGGCGCGAGGATCACGTTGACGATGGTGAGGTCGACGACGATCAGGGCCACACCCAGGGAGACGGCGATGAGCCCTAACCAGCGTTGTGGGGAGGGAGGTTCTGTTGTGACGTCCACGATGGCTCCACTCTTGGATTGCTTTGCCGTAAAGGTAGTTACCTTTGCGGCAAAGCTAGTTTTGCTCGGGGTAAGTTGTCAACGGAGCAGTCGGGCACGCCCGTCGGTCTGTGTGGTTCGAGAAGGGGAGCAGGTCAGTGGAGAAAGCGGAGTCGGGCGACATGGAGGTTCAACGCAACCGCCTCATGGACCGGGTGCGAGGGGTCGGCGCCAACTACACCGAGCTCACTCGGCGCTTCGCGACCTGGCTGGGGCTGCACTCCACCGACGCCGCGGCCCTTGCCGAGATCCTGTATGCCGAGGACAAGGGTTCTCCGCTGTCTCCCGCCCGCCTGAGCGAGCGCATCTCCCTCTCGTCAGGCGCGACGACCATCCTGCTGAACCGCCTCGAACTGGCCGGGCATGTCGTCCGTACCCGTGAGCACACCGACGGCAGAGTCGTCACGCTGCGCAGCAGCCCCGCCATCAGGCCGCGGGCCGAGGAGTTCTTCGGTCCCTACACCGAGCGCATGGCCACGGAGATGGCGCAGTACTCCCAGGAGCAGCTACGACAGTTCGAGAACTTCGTCGAGCATCTGCGCGGGACCATGGACTCGCTGCTCGAGAACGAGTACCGAGAACACCGCCCGGGCGCCCGTTCCGCACGAGGAGACACCTGACCGTCGAGTGAACGCGGGCCGCGGGCGTGGCCGGGACCGTACCCGGATCCGGCGCCTTGCCCGATGGCGGGTGGGCGTGGGCGCGGGGGAGGATGGGTCCATGCTTCTGGCCCGTGTCGCGGACGCTTCCCAACAGGTCGCCGCCACCTCCGCCCGCTCGCGGAAGATTGCCGTGCTGGCCGAGCTGTTCGCGGAGGCAGCTCCCGAGGAGAGTCCGCTGGTGATCGCGTACCTCGCCGGCCGGCTGCCGCAGGGGCGCATCGGCGTCGGCTGGAGCGTGCTCAAGAACGCGATCCCACCGGCCGTGCCGCCCGCCGAACACCCGACCCTCACGCTCGCCGGCGCCGACGCCGCAATGACCGCGCTCGCGGCCGTGTCCGGTGCCGGTTCGCAGGCGGAGCGGGCCCGGCTCGTGCACGAGCTGATGGCCGGCGCCACCCGGCCTGAGCAGGAGTTCCTGCTCAGGCTGCTCTCGGGCGACGTGCGGCAGGGCGCCCTGGACGCCATCGCGCTGGAGGGTGTCGCGCGCGCCGCCACCGTGCCTTCCGCCGAGCTCCGCCGCGCCGTGATGCTCGAAGGGTCCCTGCCCCGCGTCGCCCAGGCCGTGCTCGCCGACGGACCGGCCGCGCTGGGCACCTTCGCCCTGCGGGTCGGCACCCCCGTCCTGCCCATGCTCGCCCACACCGCGGGCTCGGTCACCGAGGCGGTCGCCGGCCTCGGCCCCTGCGTCGTCGAGGAGAAGCTCGACGGCATCCGCATCCAGGTGCATCGTGACGGAGACCAGGTCCGGGCGTTCACCCGATCCCTGGACGACATCACCGGGCGGCTGCCCGAAGTCGTCGCCCGCGCCCGGGAGATGACGGCCGAGTCGTTCATCCTCGACGGCGAGGTCATCGCCCTGGACCCGGCCACCCGGCGGCCGATGGCGTTCCAGGACATCGCCTCGCGGGTCGGTTCACGGGTCGACGTCGAGACGGCCAGCGCCGCGCTGCCCCTCTCACCCGTCTACTTCGACGTCCTCGCTGCGGAGGGCGAGGCGCTCATCGATCACCCCGGCCAGGAACGTCATGCGGTCCTGGCCCGGCTGCTCCCCGAGGCCCTGCGGGTGCGGCGGTTCGTCGTCGACGACCCCGGCTCCCCGGCCCAGGTCGAGGCGGCGGAGCGGTTCTTCGCCGACACCCTGGCCCGCGGTCACGAAGGCGTCCTCGTCAAGGCGCTGGATGCGCCCTATGTGGCGGGCCGGCGCGGCCGCACCTGGCTCAAGGTCAAACCCGTGCACACTCTCGACCTCGTCGTCCTCGCCGCGGAGTGGGGCCACGGCCGTCGCACGGGGCTGCTCTCCAACCTCCACCTCGGCGCCCGCGCCGCCGACGGCACGTTCGTGATGCTCGGCAAGACGTTCAAGGGCCTCACCGACGAGATGCTGCGCTGGCAGACCGAGAAGCTCGGCGAACTGGCCGTGAACGACGACGGGTTCACGGTACGTGTACGTCCCGAGCTCGTCGTCGAGATCGCCTACGACGGCCTCCAGCGCTCCACCCGCTATCCGGCGGGCGTCACCCTTCGCTTCGCCCGCGTCGTACGCCACCGCCCCGACAAGGCCGCCGCCGAGGCCGACACCGTGGAGCAGATCACCGGTCAGGCGTGAACCGGACGCTCACTCCCTGTCCCCGCCGTGGGTGTAGCGGCTCCGTACCCAGAGCGGCAGCGCGTACCAGCAGATCACGTACCAGGCGACGAGTCCGCCGACCAGCCAGGGCACGTACGAGTCCTCTGTCGCCACCCGCAGAACCAGCAGCAGCGCCGACGCGAGCGTCGCGAGCAGCAGCAGAAGCCCGATGAACGTGAGCCGTGAGGCCCAGACCACGGCGTGTGGTTTGACATGCCGCCCTGCCACCAGCCGGTGGAAGGAGACGGGTCCGATCAGGGCGCCCGTCGCAGCCGCGCCCAGTGACACGGTGACGATGTAGATCGTCCGGTCGGTCGCGCTCAGCTCCGGGAAGCGAGTGGTGAACACGACCGTGAGCAGAAAGCCGAACAGGATCTGCACGCCCGTCTGGGCGACCCTGATCTCCTGCATCAGCTCGCCCCACCGCCGGTCCGCCCGCTCCTCCGTCGTCTCGCTGCGGCCTCGGGAGCGTCCGCCGCCCTCCGCCTGCTGCTCCCTGCCCGGCTGAGTGGTCACGGAACCTCCCGACGTATCCCCCGTTGTGGCGGGTAACCGCTCAGGGTCACCTCAATCCCGATGTTCTCGGAACGGCGGGATCGGCGCGCGTCGTCTGGGACCCGGGCACGCCGGTCCGGATCTCGCGGGACGCTCGCCCGCGAGGGATGCTGGAAGCGTGAAATCGACCGGCCTGCCTGGCCGCGAGGAGATGAGCGACGTGTACGACACGCACATCGACACCGACGTCACGGTGCAGCTGAGCGACTGCAACCGGGAGGACGCCCAGGCCGTCTTCGACGTCCTCGACCACTACTACGAGCTCGAGGACATGACGGCGCCGGGACCGCGGGCGGCCACGGCGCCGGCGGCCAACGTCTGGATGGCCACCTTCGACACGGCCGCGGGCCGCCGCGAGGAGCCCGCCCCCGTTCATCTGGACGGAATGGTCGGAGCGCTGCTCACCGGCGGGTACCACGCGGTCGACGAGATGGAGAAGACGCTCGCCGCCACCTTCGACATCCAGTCGCTGCAGTCGGTCTCCGGCGACCAGGAGACCGAGGCACGACTGCTGCTCGCGTCCCGCTGACGGGTGGCGAGCACCAAGCCCCCTGACAGGTCTCGCCGGCACATAGGACGCCCCGGGCGGAGCGGACGGGCGCCGCCCGGGGCACATGTGCGCCCACTGGGCCGCGATTCAGCGATGGATCACTGCCCGACCCCCCTATGCATGGCATGTATACACCATGTGTAGAGTGCTCGACGTCGCCACTCGTAGCCGCCCTGACCAGGCGCGAGTGGCTTTTCTGAGTCGTCGACGGGGAAGTGGGTTGCAGCAGCATGTTCCGAACCGAACCGGGGAAACGCCGGGGACCGGCCGTCGCCCTTCTGGCGGCGGCCTCTCTGATGCTGGGGCTCAGTGGATGCGGGGTCGACCCGATCACCCCGGGTGACGCCAGGGGCGAGGCCGCCGGCTCGGACGACAAGCCGGGCGCGAGCGCTGCGGTCGACTGCGCCAAGGCGAAGTGCATCGCGCTGACCTTCGACGCCGGCCCCGGAAAGGACACGCCGCGCCTTCTCGACATCCTCAAGGAGAAGCAGGTCCCGGCCACCTTCTTCCTGCTCGGCAAGAAGCATGTGGACCGCTATCCCGAGGTGGTCAAGCGCATCGCCGACGAGGGGCACGAGGTCGCCAACCACACCTGGACGCACCGCATCCTGACCGACCTGGAGGCCGATGAGGTGCGCGACGAGCTCTCCCGCACCCAGGACGCGATCGAGAAGATCACCGGTCGCAAGCCCACCCTGATGCGGCCTCCGCAGGGGCGCACCGACGGCACGGTGTCCGATGTGAGCCGCGAGCTCGGTCTCGCGCAGATCCTGTGGAGCGCCACGGCCAAGGACTACTCCACGACCGATTCCGCGCTCATACGGCAGCGCATACTCGACGCCGCCGACGGCGACGGGATCATCCTGCTGCACGACATCTACGACGGCACCGTCCCCGCCGTCCCCGGGATCATCGACGAACTGCAGAAGCGCGGCTTCACCTTCGTGACCGTGCCGCAGCTGCTGGCGCCGGGCAAGGCCGAGCCCGGCGAGGTCTACCGTCCGTAGGGCGAGACAAGAGGTCGGCGAAAACGGGGTGAGGTGTCTCACAGCGGTCACCTCGGACACCGAGGAACACCGCATGAAGATTTATCGTTCATGCATATGTGACAGTGAAGAGGTCCGGTCCCCAAGTCCCCCCTTGAGGTGACCGCTCTTCGTGTCACGGCAAACGGCCCCGGTTGGAATCCCCCGTCCAACCGGGGCTGTGTCGTTCTCGGATTCCTCGGGCCCTCCCGCAGGCGCGGGCGGCTCCCGAGCGGCGCACACTCCGGCGCGTTGGACCCCTTCGGGTGACCTCCCGCATGGCCCGCTTCCCCTCGGGCAGTGATCGTTCCGGGCCGGGATGATCACCACGACTCCCCGCTGACCAGGAACTTCGCGAGGGGGATCGCCATGCTCCGCAGGGCCGCGCACATCCGCCGTACGGTCGGGACCGCGGTCGCCGCGCTGATCCTCACGGGCTGTGGCGCCACCGCGCCCGGACCGACCGTCCCGCCGACGCCCCGGGCACAGGACGAGCTCCTCAGGACCGTCGAGCGCACCCTCGTCGACCGCTGCCTCGACGCCAGGGGACTCACCCTCGCCGCCAGGCCGCGCACACCCGAGGCCGACCGCCGCCTCCAGGCGGCCCTCTTCGGCGCCGGCCCCCGCGAGCTGTCCCTCACACTCGCCACCGGCCACACCGTCACCGCCCACACCGACGGCTGTCTGGCCGGCGCCCGACAGACCCTCTACGGCGATCAGACTCGCTGGTTCCGCGCCCAGGTGACCGTCGGCAACCTGCGCGCCGAGGCCCAGGCACGCATCAAGGACGACCCCGCCCACCGGGCCGCACTGGAGCGGTGGAACCGGTGCGCCGCCCCGACCGGCGCCCCGCGCCCCGGGCGTCCGGACGCCGCCGTCGTCGCCCGGTGCGACCACGAGAGCGGACTCGCGGACGTACGCGCCCGGCTGGAACCCGCCGAGCTGGCGGCGGTGCGCGTCCTGCGCGCCGATCAGCTCACCACCTACCGGCAGTTGCGCGAACGCGCGCTGCAGCGGGCAGCCGAACTGTCCGCGGGCACCACCACAGGGAAAGGCACCGACACCTGATGAAGCGCATTCTGACCACCGCCGCCGCGGCAATGCTCGCCCTCGCGGGCGGACTCGCCCTGACCGCGCCGGTCCAGGCGGCCGAATGTCCGAGCGGAGAGTTCTGTACCTGGCAGGAGGCCAACTTCGGCGGCCAGCGTGCCAACTGGAGCGGCGACGACGGCTGGTGGGAGAGCTGGATCGCCGACACCGACTCCTCCTGGGCCAACCACGGCATCTCCGGACCGGGAGTCAAGGACCACGTCAAGGTGTACGAGAGCGCCCACCAGGGCGGCTCGATGACGATCTGCCTGGCGCCCGGCCAGGAGGTCGGCTACAACGGTGTCGCCAACGACCGCGGGGACTCCCACACCTGGGCGATGAGCTGCTGAACCGAGCCCGGTCGCCCGGCCGGCCCCGCACCGTCGACGGTGC